>JBJTLW010000005.1:0-5305 GCA_046063225.1 Novosphingobium sp.
CGACCGTGGTCAACTTCTCGCCGCTCTATACGGCGGCAGAGCTTGAAGCGCAGGTGGCCGATTCGGGTGCACGATTGCTGGTCACGGTCGATCTCACCAAGCTGCTGCCTACCGCGCTGCAGGTGCTGGATAATTCCGCGCTCGAAAAGCTGGTCGTCGCCCGCTTCACGCAGCAACTCCCGCGTTTCAAGGGCCTCGCCTTCCGCCTGCTGTCGGGCAAAGAGCTGACGGCGATTCCCAAGCAGGCCGATGTCACCGAATGGCAAGACGCCCTGCGCGGCGGGGATTGCCCTGCACCGGCGATTGATCCCGAACAGACGCTCGCGCTGCTGCAATACACCGGCGGCACCACCGGCACGCCCAAGGGCGCCATGCTGACGCATCAGAACCTGACGGCCAACGCGCGGCAGGTCGATGCCATCGATCCGCACAACATGGACCGCGACCTGATTCTGGGTGCGCTGCCGCTGTTCCATGTCTTTGCCAACACCGCGGTGCTCAATCGCACCGTGTTCACCGGCGGCGCCGTGGCCATGCTGCCGCGCTTCGATGCGGAGCAGGTATTCCAGACGCTGCGCCGCACGCGGCCGACATCGCTGCCCGGCGTGCCGACCATGTTCCAGGCGCTGCTCGATCATCCGAAATTCGACGCCGCCGATTTCGCTTCGCTGCGGGTCTGCATCGCCGGCGGCGCACCCTTGCCGCAGGCGCTCAAGCACCGCTGGGAAGACCG
This sequence comes from Novosphingobium sp., assembly GCA_046063225.1. Lineage (GTDB taxonomy): Bacteria > Pseudomonadota > Alphaproteobacteria > Sphingomonadales > Sphingomonadaceae > Novosphingobium. The sequence continues at coordinate 734 of JBJTLW010000005.1, forward strand.
CACCGGCGTGCGGCTGGTGGAAGGCTATGGCCTGACGGAAACTTCGGGCGTGGTGACGGCCAACCCCTATGAAGGCGATGACCGCCCCGGCACCATCGGCCAGCCATTCCCCTGCACGCTCGTCCGCCTGCTCGACCGTGAGGATCCGACGCGCGATGCGCCGCCGGGCGAACCGGGCGAACTGGCGGTTCACGGGCCGCAGGTGATGCGCGGATACTGGCAGCGCCCCGACTCGGCGGCCACCGCCTTCGTCGAACGCGATGGCCTGCGCTGGCTGCGCACCGGCGATGTCGCGGTGTTTGAGGACGATGGCTATCTGCGGGTGGTTGACCGGATCAAGGACATGATCGCAGTGGGTGGGTTCAAGGTGTTCCCTAGCCAGGTCGAACACGTGCTGCTGGAGCATCCGGCGGTGAAGGAATGCCTCGTCATCGGTCTGCCCGACGAGCTGATGGGCGAACGGCCGCGCGCCTTCGTCACCCTGCAGGACGATGTCGACGCCGATGGCGAGGGCCTGCGCGACTGGCTGAACCAGCGCGTCGGCAAGCATGAGCGGGTCGATGGCGTGGTGGTGCGGCTTAACCTGCCGAAGACGATGATCGGCAAGCTGGATCGCAAGACCCTGAAGGATGAGGTGCTGGCGGCCAGCGCCGCCTGAACCCGATCAGCCGGCTGGGATCAGACCGCCTGGGTGCCGCCGGCGATGGACAGCTTCGGTTCCGGTTCGCGGTGGGCGAACTTGCCTTCCACGGTTGCTCCCTGTTCAATGGTCAGCGCGTCATAGAACACGTCGCCTTCGATGCGGGCCGACTTCAGGATGACCAGTTGCCCCGCCGTGATCGATCCGCGCACGCGCCCGGCAAGGCGCGCGGTTTCCGCCACGACCGCGCCGGCAATCTCGCTGCTTTCGCCCTGGACCAGGCTGGTGCAGGCGATGTCGCCATCGACGCGGCCGTCGATGTGCAGATCGGCCTTGGCGGAAATGTCGCCTTTGATGGCTACGTCCGCGCCGAGAACTGAAAACGTCGATCCGCCCATGGTCTTACTTCCTTGTGGCCGCACTGACGCGGTTGGTTTCTTTGCGAACACTGGTCGATCCTTCCAGGAACGGGCGCGGGTTGACCGGCTGGTCGTTGATCCGCACTTCGAAATGCAGGTGGGGCCCGGTGGAGCGGCCGGTATTGCCGATCGCGCCGATCACTTCGCCGCCCAGAACCGGCTTGCCCAGGGTGGTGTGGAATGCGCTCATATGCGCATAGCGGGTAATCATGCCATTGCCATGATCAACTTCAACGCAGTTGCCATAACCCTGGCGCTGGCCGACGAAGCTGACCGTGCCCTTGGCGGCGGCATAGATCGGCGCGCCGATCGGGCCCTTGAAATCAAGCCCGGCGTGGAAGGCGCCGGCACCGGTGAACGGGTCGGAACGGTAACCAAAGCCCGAGGAAATGAACTCCAGGCTGGCCGGCAGAACCTGCGGCATGGTCGTCAGCCCGCGCTGCAATGCCTGCATCCGCGCCAGGCTGACGGCGAGTCGCTGGAAGCGCTGGTCGAGCGCCGAATCGGTGGACGAGGAAAAGGCCATGAACGGGCCGCCCATCGCGCTCTTGTCGTCGATCGAGGCGAGCAGGTAGGTCGGATCGAGGCCAACCTTGCGGATCGCCGCTTCGGCCTCCTTGGCCTTGCGGTCGGCAAGGCGGGTCAGCCCTTCGACGAAGGCCAGCTGGCGCGCTTCGATGCGGGCGAGTTCACCCGCTTCGGGGAACACGGCCGAAACCTTGTCGATCGTCTTGGCGGCTTCGCTGCTCGAATCGGACACGGTTTCGCCGGCGGCAATGTCCTGCGGCAGGGTGCCGACCATCTTTTCGAGCGCGTCCTGCCGCTTCTTCAACTCGGCCGAAACGCCCTTGATATCGTCCTTGTAGGCGGAAAAGCGCGATTCCGCCGTCGTCACCTTGGCTTCGCGCTGAAGCAGGGCGAGCCGGTCGCGGTTGGCGAGGTAGGAATTCACCGTCATCACCGCCATCGTCACCAGCCAGGTGGCGAGGAGCAGGACGACAAGGGCCGCGGCCCAGACCTGGACCCGCGTTGAAATCTTGATGAAACGAACCTGACCCTCGGACCGCATGAAAAATTCGCGATCCGGGAACCAAGTCCGCAGGCGCTGTGTTAATGGCCTGACGGCTTTTTGCTGCAAGACGACCCGTCCCTTTTTTGCCCCGCGTGCGGGTTTGCGCGCGGCTAGCAGCGGCGTGCGCGCAATGCGAATCGACTCCGCCGGACTCGAGCCGAAGCGGGCGAGTCCTGCGGCGAATCGTTTCAACGCTTTAACCTTCTGCACAGCCGCAATATTCCAGTGCTTTCGTAGAGATATTCAGCCGTCGTTTCCGCACGGCTGACAAAGCGCGCGGCAGGTGATAGGCGCCGTGGTGAAATGGCAAGTTCCTCCACCCTGCCCGCCACCGGTGAAACCCCGGAAATGCTTGTTCACCGGCTCGCCCGCGCCGGCCGCGCCGCGCAGCGCGTGCTCGCCCGGAGCAGCGATGCGCAGAAGGCCGATGGCCTGCGCGCCGCCGCTCGCGCGCTTCGGGAGAGCGAATCGGCGATCCTGGCGGGCAATGCCGAGGATATTGCCGCTGGCGAGGCGCGCGGCCTCAGCGGCGCCATGCTTGACCGGCTGCGGCTCGATCCCGCGCGGCTCGGCGCGATTGCCGATGCCGTCGATCAGGTGGCCAGCCTGCCCGATCCGGTGGGCGAAGTGCTGTCGCGCAGCGAACGCCCGAACGGCCTGCAATTGAGCCGCGTGCGGGTGCCCATCGGCCTTATTGGAATCATCTACGAGAGCCGCCCCAACGTAACGGCAGATGCTGCGGCGCTGTGCCTGCGCTCGGGCAACGCCGCCCTGCTGCGCGGCGGCAGCGAGGCGGTGCATTCGAACCGCGCCATTCACGCCGCTATGGCGCAAGGCCTTGAAAGCGCAGGCCTTCCCGCCGAAGCCGTGCAGCTTATCCCCACGCAGGATCGCGACGCGGTGGGCGCCATGCTTACCGCTGCCGAACTGATCGACATGATCGTTCCGCGCGGCGGCAAGAGCCTGGTCGCCCGCGTGCAGCAGGACGCCCGCGTCCCGGTGCTCGCGCACCTTGATGGCATCTGCCACACCTATATCCACGCCGCCGCCGATCCGGCCATGGCCAAGGCCATCGCGCTCAACGCCAAGATGCGCCGCACCGGGATCTGCGGGGCGATGGAAACGCTGCTGCTCGATGCCCAGTTCGCCGCCTCGCAGGATGTTGTCTCGGCCCTGATCGCGGCAGGCTGCGAACTGCGCGGCGATGCCCGCGCCCGTGCGCTCGACACGCGGATCGTGCCGGCGAGCGCCAACGATTGGGATTGCGAATACCTCGACGCGATCCTGTCGGTTGCCGTGGTTGATGGGCTTGACGCTGCGCTGGCGCACATCGCCGCCCATTCCTCGCACCACACCGATGCCATCGTCACCGGCGATGCCGATGCGGCGGAGCGCTTCCTGAATGAGGTCGATTCGGCAATCGTCATGGTCAACGCCAGCTCGCAATTTGCCGACGGCGGCGAATTCGGCCTTGGCGCGGAAATCGGCATTGCCACCGGCCGCCTGCACGCGCGTGGCCCTGTGGCGCTGGAAGGGCTGACGACCTACAAGTGGCAGGTGCGCGGCACCGGCCAGGTGCGGCCCTGAACCGCCGCGGCGCAATCACCGGGCTGCTGGGCGGCAGCTTCAATCCGGCCCACGGCGGGCATCGCCGGATCACCGGTTTCGCCATTGAAGCGCTGGCGCTGGACGAGGTGTGGTGGCTGGTTTCGCCCGGCAATCCGCTGAAACCGGCAGAAGGCATGGCCCCGCTGCCCGCCCGGCTCGCCTCGGCCCAGCGGCAGGCGCGGCGCGCGCGTATTCGCGCCTCGGCCATGGAGCGCGAATTCGGCACGCGGTTCACTGTCGATACCATCGCCGCGATCCTGCGCCGCTGGCCGAAACGGCGTTTCGTCTGGCTGATGGGCAGCGATAATCTCGCCCAGTTCCACCGCTGGCGCGACTGGCGGAAAATCGCGCGGCTCGTGCCGATTGCTGTTATTGCCCGTCCGGGCTATGATGGCTCCGCCCTGGCGAGCCCCGCCATGGCCTGGCTCGGCCGTTACCGGCGGTCTGCTGCCAGCCTTGCCCACGGTAGCGAATGGAGCGCGCCCGCGCTGGTGCTCTTGCGTTTCGATCCCGATCCGCGTTCGGCCACCGCCATTCGCCGCGCCGACCCTTCATGGGCCAGTCGCATTGCTATCCCATCGCTTCGCGACGGCGTTACCCATTCCCGGGTGAACTGATCGTGCTGCTTAAGTTACGGAAACAGGAGCCGATTTTTTCTTCATGAACCAGGCAAGTACAGAGCCGGCAAACCCCGGCGCGATCCCTCTTCCCCCGTCGGAACCGGGTTCGCTTCACGCCCTGGTGCTCCAGTCGCTGGATGACGACCAGGCGCAGGAAATCGTCTCGATCCCGCTCGAAGGCAAGACCGCGATCGCCGATCACATGGTGATCGC
>JBJTLW010000094.1:0-22026 GCA_046063225.1 Novosphingobium sp.
CGCACATTGATTCGTCCCATCACAGGAGGTTGGGAATGGTTTCGCGTGTTGCACTTGCTGCCGGACTTGCCCTTGCGGCGCTGACGCCTTCACTTGCCATGGCCCGCCCGGCCAGGGACGCACACCGCTTTTCGGAAAAACTGTCCGATCCCGCCATGCAGGCCAAGGTTTCGGTCATGGCCGCGCTGATGACCGAGATGCTGCTGGACCTGAAGGTTGGCCCGCTGGCCCGCGCCATGGGCGAAATGGGCAGTGAAGAGGCGCGTGACATTCCGTCCGATGCGCGCCTGCGCGATCTTGCCGGGCCGGACCTGCGCGATGCGCCCGCGCAGATCGCCCGCGAAATGCCGCGCGCCATGGGCAAGATGGGCCGCACCGCCGATGCGCTGCAAGACATGATGTCCGAATTCGAGCGCATGGCAGAGCAGATGCGCCGCACCATCGAAAAGGCGGAACGCAAGGGGTCTTGATAGCGCCTGGTGGGCTGCGGACCTCCCACCCCGGCTCCCCACCCGGCCGCCAGGGATACCATCAGGCTGTGGTGGCCGGGTGGGGAGGCAGGGCGGGAGGTCCGCGTTCCCGCAAGGGAACACGCAAGCGATAACGTTTTGCACAGAAATAATCGCCCCGCCCCGGCCCTGATGGCTTGGTGCGGGGCGTTTCTTTGCGCCATTGCAGCATGATCATGTGGCAGCTTTATCAATTCTCCCTGTGCCCCTTCAGCCGAAAGGTGCGCCTGCTCATGTCCGAAAAGGGCGTGGGCTATGAATTGTGGCGGGAAAATCCGTGGGAAGGGCGTGACGAATTTCTTGGCCGCAATCCTGCGGGCCGCGTGCCGGTGCTGCACGATCCGGAAAAGGGGCTGACCCTTTCGGACAGCCGGGCGATCTGCGAATATTTCGAGGAAACCGAAGACAAGCCGCAGATGATCCCCGGCAATGCCCCGGCCCGCGCCGAAGTGCGCCGGCTCGTCGCGCTGCTAGACGAGAATTTCTATGAGGACGTGTCCGGCCCGCTGCTGCTGGAAAAGATGAAGAAGCGGGTCATCCTGCGCCAGCCGCCAGACAGCCGCGCGCTGCGCCAGGCGATGAAGCTGGCGCACGAACACCTTTATTACATCGACTATCTGCTTGATCGCCGCCCATGGATCGGCGGGGCGACGATGAGCCTGGCCGACATTGCCGCCGCCGCGCACATTTCCGTGGCGGACTATCTGGGCGGGATCGACTGGTCCGGGCATGACCAGACTCGCAGCTGGTATGCGGTGATGAAGAGCCGCCCCAGCTTCCGCCCTCTGCTGGCCGAGCGGCAGGACGGCATCCAGCCGCCCGATCATTACGGCGACGTGGACGGGTAGGGGTTCTTTTCCACACTGAAGTCTGGCAGCATCACCGGCCCACGCCCCCACCCGGCCATGGTGGCGTTTATGAGTTTACGGCCTGGGCGCGGGCTTTTGTGCCAAACCGGCCATGCTTGCGGTAGGCGACCATCCAGCGATCGAGGAACAGCGATAGCGGGCGCACCGTGACGCCGAGTTCCTTCATGCCCGGACCCTTGCCGGCGACGTTGCCCGCCTTCAGCAGCTTCCACTGGTCAGACGAGATCGGCGCGCCGGGAAGCCAGCCGGTGCCGGTGGCGATCGCGCCGGAAAGCGCATCGGGCAGGTCGGCAAACAGCGGCGTGCGGCCCTGGGCGGCGGCGATGCGGCGGTTGATTTCGCCCATGGTGATCACTTCCGGCCCGGCGACGTCATAGGTCTTGCCGCCGTGCTTGCCGGCATCGGCAAGGGCATTGCCCAGGGCCTGCGCGGCATCGTCGACGAAGACCGGCTGCAATTTCGCCTCTGGCCCGAAGACCGGCAGCACCGGCAGGCGCGAGATCAGGCGGGCGAACATGGTGATGAAATTGTCATCCTGACCGAACAGGATCGACGGGCGCAGCACGGTTGCCTTGGGGAAGGCGGCGCGCACGGCCTCTTCGCCTTCAGCCTTGGTGCGGGCATAGTCGACTTCGCTTTCCGCATCGCAGCCAAGCGCGGAAATCTGCACGAAGGCGCTGACGCCGGCTTCCTTTGCCGCCTTGGCAAGAGCGGCGGGGGCGTGGACGTGCAGGGCATCAAGATCGCCCTTGAAGGCGCCGACAAGGTTCACCACGCCATCGGCACCCGCCACCAGCGATGGCAGCACGGCGCCGTCCGTCAGATCGGCGCGGACGAACTGAATCTGGCCCAGGTTGGCCAGCGGCTTCAGCCGGAAGGCCTTTTTCGGCGTGCGGCAGACCACCCGCAGCCGCGCCCCGCGCGAAAGCAGTTCCTGCGCCACATGCGCGCCGAAAAAGCCGCTGCCGCCCACCAGGACCACCAGCTTGCCGCTGAGATCGCCCTGTCCGCCCTTGTGCTGCGAAATCGTCATGTCCGTTCCAAAGTCCGTGGATTCGAGGGAGCCCCTTTGCCCCAAGCGGCCATGCGGGGCAACAGGTGCGACAGCGCAATTCCTGCGAAAACGGCAAGAGCGAAGTCGATGGCCGAACGGTGCGCGGTCTGCGCCCAGAACAGCGCGCTTGTCAGCATGAAGGCGGGCAGGTGGAGGGTTGCCGGCAGGTCATCGCGCCAGTGCCGCCGCCGCAGCCACAGCCCGGCCGCAGCAAGCCCGGCAAAGGGTAGCCAGCCCGCCGCATAGGCCAGATCGGCCCTGAAGCCGTGGCGCGGGCTTGGCCATGGCCCGAAGGCCGCCCACAGCTTGCGCGCCGCGCCGTGCAGGAAGCGGCCGGGATGGGCGGCGATTTCGGCCAGCGCGCGGCTGCGGTACCAGCGGTCGGTCGCCAGCGGATCGGCCCGCAAGGCGGCGAGCTGCGACTTTTCCGCTGGCGTGTGGGCGGCAAAAATGACCGCGCGGCTTTCGTCGATGGAGCGCGCCGGATAGGCGGTGAAGGTCAGCGCGTGGTTGCCGGCGTAAAGCTGCGCCCCGCTCTCCGTGCCGAGCACGGGATTGCCGGTGACCTGCCACGACCAGGCCAGCCAGGGCGACAGGGTCAGCAGCAGCGCGGCGAGCGCAAGCGCGGCCTTGCGCAGGCCGGCGCGCCAGCCGATCCAGCCGATCGCCAGCGCCGCCCAGGGCAGCAGCGTTGCCCGCGTCAGCATGGCCAGCCCCATCGCCAGCCCGGCAGCCAGCGCGGCGCGGCGTGATCGGGGCGCCTGCATGGCCAGCAGAGTCGCCAGCGCGCTCAGGCAGGCGAATAGCCCGGTTTCCTGCAAGGACAGGTCATGCCAGGCCGAATAGGGCCACAAGGCAAGGACCAGCGCGGCGAGAAGCCCGGCCCGGTCCCCGGCCAGATGCCGCGCGATCATGCCGGTGAGACCAACCGTCAGGCCCGAAACCAGCGCCTGCGCGGCGATCAGCCCCCAGGCATTCGTCCCGCCGGACGTCGCCGCGACGAACAGCGGGTACAGCGGTACGCGATAGGCCGTGGGCGGCCCGCCGGCAAAGGCATAGCCGCGGCCCCCGCTCAGCTGCACGGCAAGCCGGGCATAAAGCCCATAGCCGTCCTGCCAATAGGCCTGCGTGCCCAGCGCCGCGCGGATCGCCAGCCGTACAGCGATGGCGAACAGGACGATGGCGGCAAGCATGCGGGAAAACCGTCGGTTCATCGCACCACCCTAACGCTTCGGCGGGGGCAGGCAACGTATCTGCCACCTGTATCTGCGCTAACTTGCCATTCAGCAGTGCCGTCCTACATAGGCATGGCGAAAGGACGCTCCTGACAATGAATGAAGATCAGCCGAACCCGAACCCCTGGCTCCGCAGCCTTATGGTCTGGGGCGGGATATTCCTGGCCCTGGTGCTTGTGGTTTCGATCGTCAGCCCGAAGGAAGCCGCCACCGGCGCGCAGATCGCCTATTCCGATTTCCGGGCGAAGGTTGTCGAAGGCAGCGTTGCCGAAGTTCAGGTCGCGTCCGACAAGATCACCGGCAAGTTCAGGAACGGCGACACCTTTTCCACGGTGCCGATCCCGGGTGACACCTCGCTCGGCCCGCTGCTGGCCGAAAAGAACGTGAAGTTCGCCGGCAAGCCGAAGGAAGAGATGTCGGTCCTTACCTACATCCTGATTCAGGCGCTGCCGTTCCTGCTGATCATGGGCATTGCCATCTTCGCCCTGCGCCAGATGCAGAAGGGCGGCGGTTCGGGCGCCATGGGCTTTGGCAAGAGCAAGGCCAAGCTGCTGACCGAACGCCAGGGCCGTGTTACCTTTGCCGACGTTGCCGGCATCGACGAAGCCCGTGAAGAGCTTGAGGAAATCGTCGAATTCCTGAAAGACCCGCAGCGCTTTGCCAAGCTGGGCGGCAAGATCCCGAAGGGCGCGCTGCTGGTCGGTTCGCCCGGCACCGGCAAGACCCTGCTCGCCCGCGCCATCGCGGGTGAGGCCGGCGTGCCGTTCTTCACCATTTCCGGCTCGGACTTTGTTGAAATGTTCGTCGGCGTCGGCGCGAGCCGCGTGCGCGACATGTTCGAACAGGCCAAGAAAAACGCGCCGTGCATCGTCTTCATCGACGAAATCGACGCGGTCGGCCGCCACCGCGGCCACGGCCTGGGCAATTCAAACGACGAACGCGAACAGACGCTCAACCAGCTGCTGGTGGAAATGGACGGGTTCGAAGCGAACGAAGGCATCATCATCATCGCCGCGACCAACCGTCCCGACGTGCTCGATCCGGCGCTGCTGCGACCGGGCCGGTTTGACCGTCAGGTCGTGGTGCCCGTGCCCGACATCGAAGGGCGCGAAAAGATCCTTGCCGTCCACATGAAGAAGGTGCCGCTGGCGCCCGATGTCAACGCCCGCACCATCGCGCGCGGCACGCCCGGCTTTTCCGGCGCGGACCTTGCCAACCTGGTGAACGAGGCGGCCCTGCTTGCCGCGCGCCGCAAGAAGCGGCTGGTTGCCATGCAGGAATTCGAGGACGCGAAGGACAAGGTCATGATGGGCGCGGAACGCCGCTCCATGGTGATGACCGAGGACGAGAAGAAGATGACCGCCTATCACGAGGCCGGCCATGCCATCGTTTCGGTCAACGAAGCGGCCAGCGATCCGATCCACAAGGCCACGATCATCCCGCGCGGCCGCGCGCTGGGCATGGTCATGCGCCTGCCGGAACGGGACAACTATTCCTACCATCGCGACAAGATGCACGCGAACCTGTCGGTTGCCATGGGTGGCCGCGTGGCCGAAGAAATCATCTTCGGGCACGACAAGGTGAGCTCGGGCGCAAGCTCGGACATCCAGTACGCCACGGGGCTGGCCCGCGCCATGGTCACCAAGTGGGGCATGTCGGACAAGCTTGGCCCGCTGCAGTACGAAGATACGCAGGAAGGCTATCTCGGCTATGGCGGCACCCAGCGCACCATGATGTCGGAAGAAACCAACAAGCTGATCGACAAGGAAATCCGCGCTCTGGTCGATGGCGCGCACAAGCGGGCGACCGATATCCTGAGGACGCAGGAGGACAAGCTGCACAGCCTTGCCCAGGCGCTTCTGGAATACGAAACGCTGACCGGTGACGAAATCAAGGAACTGATGGACACCGGCAAGATCGACCGTCCTGAAGAGCCGAAGGGCGGCGCCAGCGCACCGCGTCCGGTGCGCGGTTCGGCCGTGCCGAAGGCGGGCAAGAAGTTCGCAGATCCGGCGGCTCAGGGCGCCTGATCCGTCTCGGCGCCTGTCAGGCATGAAGAAAGGGCCGGTCGCAAGACCGGCCCTTTTCGTTTGCGATGCGTTACGTTGCGCTATCAGTTGCAGCGCAGGCTGCCGCGCTCGATTTCACGCCCCAGCAGTGCGCCGGCACCCGCGCCGATCACCGTGCCGACTACGCGGCTGTCGCCCCGGTCGATCTCGCGCCCCAGCAGCGCGCCCACCGCACCGCCGATGATCAGGCCGGTCGTGCCGTCGTTGCGGCGGCAATAGTATCGCCCGTCATTGCCGCGATAGATGCGGTCGTTCCGGGTCAGGCGGCGGTCGGAATAATAGGAGCCGTCGCGGTAATAGCGGTCGGCGTAGTAGCGATTGGTTCCCGGTTCATAACGGTTGTAGTCGTAACGGTTCCAGTTGCGCCAATCCGTCCGGTTGGCCTTGGCCAGTTCCTTGCGACATTCCTTGCGCTCGCGGCGGTATTCCTTGCGCGAATCCGCACGGCGCAGTTCGCGGTTACATTCGCGCAGTTCCTGGTTGTAGCGCGGGCCGTTGTTGTACTGGGCCATGGCGGTCGTCGTGGTCGCCGGGATGGCAACAGCCGCCAGCGCGGCCCCAAGCATCAGCTTGTTCATCGGTATGCTCCTTGTCGTCTCTTTGATAGACACAAGGGATAAACGCGGCCCCTTCCGAGCGGTTGCTCAACCCATCGCTCTGCGCAACCGGACTGGCCGGTGCGGCGCGCTATTCCAGACCGATGGCGATGATCGCCAGCAGGAAATAGATCAGCGCCGCCCCGGCATAAGTCAGGATGGCCAAGGTGCGCAGGCCTGCGCCAAGCCGGCCAAGGCCGTAGGTATATTTCACATGCTTGTAGACGTGGACCGGCGGGATCAGGGCCATGCCAAGCGTCAGGAAGCCCATCCATAGCGGGGAAAGCAGGGTCAGGGCGCTGACCAGCAGCATCATGAAGGCGAGCGAATAGGTGACGAAGACCGTGTGGTCATACAGTCCGAAGCGGCGGCTGAAAGGGAACATCAGCCACAGGAACGGCACCGATATCGGGATCAGCAGCCAGGCAAACTTGTAGGCGTTCGATTGCAATTTATAGAGCGCCAGCTGGGGGTTTTCGCTCGCACTCCTGATTGCATCGTTGACCTGCGGAATGTCGCTGTAAACGCGCGGCTTCGATGGCTTGGCAACCTTGCCATTTTCAACTTCGGGTTCTGCTTCCTTGAACGGGTTGCGCATAGCCTCGATTGTCTCGATCGCGCTTTCGCGTCCTTCGATCTCGCCGTCGATTCCATTCAGCGGCTTGCCTTCGCGCACCAGCTTTTGCCGCTCCTGCTTCAGTCGGGCCAGCTCTGCCTTGTTCGCCTCAAGACCCTGGATGTGCTTGCCGTTGACATCGATATCCGATGCATCGCCGATGGCGGGCGCGAACTTGCTGACCACGGCGAACATCAGGAACACGCTGAACAGGAACAGCGCGATAGGCGAAACATAGCTGGCGCGGCGGCCATCGATGTATTCGCGGGTCATCCGGCCCGGGCGCAGGGCCAGCGCGGGGATGGTGCGCCAGATCTTGCCTTCGAAATGGAACACGCCGTGCAGCAGATCGTGAAAGAAGGCGCCGATGGTTTTGTGGACGTGCGCCGCCTGGCCGCAGGCGTGGCAATGCTTTCCCACCAGCGCGGTGCCGCAATTGAGGCAGGCGGCCTCGTGCGTGTGGCCATCGCTCCCCTCGCCATGGCCGGGCTCGACGCTGCGCGACAGCAGGGCCGCATCAACCGCCTCGCCAATGGTTTCCATCCCGCTCATCTTCACCCCGGATCGATCGTATTTCGTTCATGGTCTTGCAAGCTTGCAGCCGTCAAGCCAAGCCGTTGATTATGGGGAATCGGGAGTCGGGAATGAAGCGGATAGTCATGGGTCTGGGTGCGCTGCTGGCGGTAACCGTTCCGGCGCAGGCCGCGCCGGGCGACATGTCGGTGGCAACCTTCCTCGGCAAGGCCGAAGCGCTCAAGGCCAAGGGCATGGCGGCGATGTTCTCCAGCGACGTGAAGCTGCTGATGAGCGAGGGCAAGGCCGCTGCCGCCGTCTATCGCACGCGGCTGGAGGCGGAACGCAAGGCCGGGCGGCCCAGCTCCTGCCCGCCGGCCAAGGCCGCCGTCGGATCCGACGAACTGCTGACGCACCTGAAATCCTATCCGGCGGCAACCCGCCCCGGCGTGCCGATGCACCGCGCCTTCGCCGATTTCTTTGCGCGCAAGTATCCCTGCCGCTGAAACGAAAACGGCCCGCCGTGGGGCGGGCCGTCTGCTAGCGGAACGGGCAGACCCGATCAGCCGTCGTAATCGCCACCCAGCGAGGTGTTGCGAACCGGCGCCGCTGCGGTGATGCGCAGGGCTTCGGCCGACTGGCTGAGCGAACCGATGTCATCCACCTCGTCATCGTCTTCGGGCAGCACGCGCTGCAGCGAATTGATGAGCGTTTCGTTGAGGTTGGTCGGCACGATGGTCTGCTCGGCGATTTCGCGCAGGGCAACCACGGGGTTCTTGTCGCGATCGCGATCGATCGTCAGTTCGGCGCCGCCCGAAATTTCGCGCGCACGCTGTGCGGCAAGCAGGACGAGGTCGAAACGGTTGGGAACCTTGTCGACACAATCTTCAACGGTAACGCGCGCCATGGGGCACTCCAGTTCTGGGAAATCACGGGAAAGCGCAGCCGCTACACGCCGGGGCGATTTAGAGTCAAGAAAAAAACGTATAAACAATTGATATATAACAGTTAAAATGGATGGAGCGATTCGCGGTCCGCGCTTCCGCCCGCAAGACCCCTTGCCGACGGGCTGGCGGCTGGCATTGTGGGGGCAAGAACACAGGTCCGGGCGGGGAAAAGCATGACCGAACAAGGCGAATTCCGCCGCAATTGGCGGCCACTGGCCGGCGCCTTCCTGGGCATCGGCACGGCCCTGTCGCTCAACTCCTTCATCCTTTCGATTTTCGCGCCCTATTTCCTCAAGGAATTCGGCTGGTCGAAAGAACAGTGGTCGTGGGTGTCGACCGTGCAGCTGCTGGTGATCTTCTCGATCCCCGTGTCCGGCCGGCTGGCGGACCGGTTTGGCGTGTGGCGCACGGCGGCAGTCGGCGCGCTCAGCTTTCCGCTGTTCCTTGTTGCCATCGCGGTGATGGACGGCAGCCTGACGACCTATTTCTGGATCTATGTGGCGCAGACCCTGATCTGCTCGACCACGACATCGACCGTCTATACCCGCGTCGTCGCACAGACGTTTACGAAGAACCGGGGGCTGGCCATGGGGCTTGCCGGGGCCAGCGCTCCGCTGTTCGGCGCACTGGCCGCGCCGCTGGTCAGCGACTTCGTCCGCATCCAGGGGTTTTCCGCCGGATACCTGCTCGTCGCCGCCTTCTGCCTTGCCGGATCGATCGCCACCCTATGGCTGCTGTGGGGCGTCGAGGAGCGTCGCCCTGCTGCCGAACGCGCGCGCCGCGGCGAAGGCTGGGCCGATTATCGCGCGATCCTGAAAACCCCGGCCTTCTGGGTCATGCTGCTGGCGACCTACCTGGTGAACCTGCCCTTTGCCCTCGCCACGACGCAGACCAAGCTGCTCGCCGCCGAACAGGGGCTGGGCGATGCAGCGGCGGCGCTGATGATATCCACGCTGGGCCTGTCGTCGGTGGCGGGCCGGTTCATTTTCGGGGCGGCGGTGGACCGGCTTTCGCCGCCGCGCGTTGCCGCCTTCGGTTTTGCCTTGCCGGCCATCGGGCTGCTGCTGCTCGCCTCGCCATTCGATAGCCTGCCGGTGGTCTTTACCGCCTTCATGCTCATCGGACTCGCCTTCGGCAGCGAGGCGGACGTTATTCCGGTGCTGGTCGTGCGCCAGTTCGGTATTCGCCTGTTTGGCACGGTGCTCGGCCTGCTGACCGCAGCGATGGGCGCGGCGATGGGCGGCGGCCATGCCATGGTAGCGCTGGTGCAGCGCGCAACGGGCAGTTTCGAGACGTTCCTCTACATCGCGACGGGCGCGTCACTTGTCGGCAGTGTGATGTTCCTGCTGCTGCACCGGGGACGGTTCGCGCCGCCGCCCGGGCAGGCCCCGGCTCACTCGTAGTCGTAGGAACTGTCGGCCAACTCGTCGGGCGCAAGGTCGGAAAAGCGGGTGATCCGCGCTTCGAAGCGCAGGCGCACCTTCCCGGTGGCGCCGTGGCGCTGCTTGGCGACGATCAGTTCGGCAAGGCCGGTGACCTGTTCCATCTTCTGGCGCCATTTTTCCCACTTGTCGGCCACGTCGGGGGTGTCGCCCTCGGCCGGGAACTTGGGCTCGGTCATCTTCACGTAGTAGTCTTCGCGGAAGACGAACCACACCATGTCGGCGTCCTGTTCGATCGAACCCGATTCGCGAAGGTCGGACAGCTGCGGCTTCTTGTCCTCGCGGCTTTCCACTGCGCGGGAAAGCTGCGACAGCGCGATCACCGGCACGTGCAGTTCCTTGGCCAGCGTCTTCAGGCCGCGGCTGATCTCGGAAATTTCGTTGACGCGGTTGTCACCCGCGCGGCCGGTGCCTTGCAGCAGCTGCAGGTAGTCGACGATGATCAGGCCGATGTTGTGCTTGCGCTTCAGGCGGCGGGCGCGGGCGCGCATGGCGGCGATGGTCAGCGCCGGAGTGTCGTCGATGAACAGCGGCAGTTCGGCAAGCCGTTGGCTGGCGAAGGACAGCTGCTGGAAATCCTCGCGGCTGATGCGCCCGGTGCGCAGCGATTCCGATGAAATGCCGGAATTTTCCGCAAGGATACGCGTCGCCAGCTGGTCGGCGCTCATTTCCAGGCTGAAGAAGGCGACCGCCGAGCCGACCGAGGCCTTTTCCTCGATGCCCGACTGGATGTCGGTCAGCAGGCGGTTGGCGGCGTTGAAGGCGATGTTGGTGGCAAGCGACGTCTTGCCCATGCCCGGACGCCCGGCGAGGATGATAAGGTCGGAATCGTGCAGGCCGCCGATGCGTTCGTTGATCGATGTGAAGCCGGTGGTCTTGCCGGCGATATGGCCGCCCGAATTGAGCGCCTTTTCGATCGCGGTGATTGCGACGCGGGTGGCATCGCCAAAGCTGGAGGCCTGTTGCTGGCTGGAAGCGCCATCGGCCACGGCATAGAGCGCCGCTTCGGCCTCGTTGATCTGTTCGAGCGGGGCGACGCTTTCGGACGTGTCCATCGCTTTGGTCACGAGGTTGCGGCCAACCGACACCAGTTCGCGCAGCAGCGCCAGTTCATAGATCTGCTCGGCCAGTTCCTTCGGCGCTAGCAGCCCCTGTCCGTCGGCGGTCAACCGGGCGAGATAGGTCACCCCGCCCAGCGCCTTCAGCGCCTCGTCCGCCTCGAAATAGGGGCGTAGCGTAACTGGCGTGACCACGGCCTTGCGATCAAGCAATTGCACGACGCGTTCATAGATGCGGGCGTGGATCGGTTCGAAGAAATGGTCCGGGCGCAGCGGCGTGCCCAGTTCCTCGATCACCCGGTTGTCGATCAGCACGGCGCCAAGAAAGGCGGCCTCCGCCTCGATATTCGAAGGCAGGGTGCGGATCGGCGAATCATCGCTGCGCAGGGGAATTGCTTGCTCGGCCATGGGGGCAGGCCATGCGCCTGTGCGCGCGCCCTCGCAAGAGGTCTGGCGGCGACTTGCCTTGTGGATAGCGGGGATGGATCGCCCCTTGCCCCGCTTTGCTGCATCTGCGAAGTACCGCGCATGTCGGGCCCGCGCATATCCGCCATTGAATTTGACGAAAGCTCGCTGGTCCGCCGCGGACCGGAGATCGAGCAGGAACGGCGCGTGGCCATGTTCGATCTCGTCGAAGACAACGTGTTCAAGCCGCTGCGCGCCTTCGAGGCCGGGCATCACGGCCCCTACAAGCTGCTGATGGCGGCGAACGACGGGCGCCTGCAGCTGGATGTCTATGCCGAAGACGGATCGGAACTGCTCGAAAGCTTCGTGCTCGGAATGGCCAAGTTCCGCCGCCCGGTGCGCGAATACTATGCGATCTGCGAAAGCTACAACAAGGCGGTGCGCCGCGCCTCCCCGCACGAGATCGAAACCATCGATATGGCGCGGCGCGGCGTTCACGACCGGGCGGCGGAGATGCTGCTCGAACGGCTCGACGGAAAGGTGGAGACGGATTTCGCCACCGCACGCCGCCTCTTTACCCTGATCTGTGTCCTGCATATCAGGGCGTGAAACGGGAACCGGGACGCAACGACTCATGGCAGGCAAGGGGCGCGGATCATCGCGCAGGACGTGGCGGCTGCGAATGGCCGCGCTGGTGCTGCTGCTGGCGCTTGCCGGCGGGGTTGCCGGCTGGTGGCATCTTCGCAGCTGGGAGCCGTCGCGCCAGCAATGGCCGGTACAGGGCGTGGAAGTGGGTGCCGATGACGGGACCATCGACTGGACGGCGATGAAGACCATCGGCGTCGATTTTGCCTATATCGATGCTTCGGCCAGCGCCTTTGCCCGCGACGCCAATTTCACCGCCAACCTGGAAGGCGCGCGGGCCGTGGGGCTGCAGGTGGGCGCGGTGCATCAGTACGATCCGTGCCAGCCGGCGGACAAGCAGGCCGCAAATTTCGTCATGGTCGTCCCCCGCGACGGCAAATTGCTGCCCAGCGCCGTGGAGCTGGACCGGCTGGCTGAGGGTTGCCCCGGCAAGGTGACCGAAGCCGGGGTGGAAAGCGAACTGACCACCTTCCTCAACCAGGTGGAAACGCATACCGGCAAACCGGTGATCCTCAAGCTGTCGTCCCGTTTCGAGGGGCGCTATCACGTGGCCTCGGCGATTGACCGCAACCTGTGGCTGGAACGCACGCGGTTGGAGCCGGACTATGCCGGCCGCCCGTGGACCCTGTGGACGGCGAACACCTGGCTGCAGACGGAAGCTGCGGAAAAGCCGCTTCGCTGGATTGCCGTCCAGCGCTAGGGTGGCGCCATGATCGATCGCGATACTCTTGTCGAACAGGCCCGCGCCGCCGCGGCCAAGGCCTATGCCCCCTATTCCAACTTCCACGTCGGCGCGGCGCTGGCCTTTGCCGATGGCTCGGTGGTGACCGGCGCCAACGTCGAGAACGCCAGCTACGGCATGACGCTCTGCGCCGAGACGGTGGCTGTCGGCAAAGCGCTGTCCGAGGACTGGCGCGGACCGCTGGAAGCGGTGGCGGTGATTGCCGGCAAGGCGGGCGAAGTGGGCATCGGCGATCCGGTGACGCCGTGCGGACGCTGCCGCCAGATGCTCAACGAGGTCGCCGCGCTGGGTGGCAACGACCCGGTGGTCTGGTGCGCGGGCGAGCACGAGGTGCTGGAAATGACGCTGTCCGACTTGCTCCCGCGCGCATTCGGACCTGACGCGCTCGACTGAGCGGCTGGACTTGCGGCGCAGGTTTGCCGCATATTGAAACCCATGCGGCGCATTACGCGCGCCGGGTGGGAGAGAGCATGACCGAAATCGCAGGCAAGACCGCCGTTGTTACCGGGGGCGGATCGGGAATCGGCATGGGGCTGGCCAAGGAACTGGCCCGCCAGGGCGCCCGTGTTGGCGTGGCCGATATCAAGCTCGAAAATGCCGAGCGCGTGGCCGCTGCGATCCGCCAGACGGGCGGCGAGGCGGTCGCACTGGCCTGCGATGTCACGGACCGCGCCTCGATAGCCGCGATGCGCGATGCCGCCGTCGCCGCGCTCGGGCCGGTGCAACTGCTCTTTGCCAACGCCGGGGCAACCAGCTTCACGCCGCTGATCGAGATGTCCGACGCCGATGTCGACTGGATCGTGCAGGTCAACCTGATGGGGGTGATGAACACCACCCGCGCCTTCCTGCCCGGCATGATCGAAGCGGGCGGCGGCGCGATTTGCGCAACAGCATCGATGGCCGGGCTGCTTCCCGGCTGGATGCCGGTTCATGTGCCCTATTCGGCGGCGAAAATGGGGATCATCGGCATGATGATGAACCTGGCTATCGAACTGCGGCCCCACAATGTCTTCACCACCACCTATTGCCCCGGCGGGGTTGCCTCGGGAATGAAAGCGAACAACGGTTCGTACCGCCCCGGCGCGTTCGGCGGGCCGGAACCGGTGGCCGAGGTGCAGTTTTCCGGCAACGACACCACGCACAGTTCAATGGCGTTCTATCGCCCCGAGGACGTTGCCCCGCTGGTGCTCAATGCCGTGCGTCACAAGCGGCCCTTCGTGTTCGACCACGCCGAACAGCGCCGTCTATTCGCGGAAACCTATTCCTCGGTGGTGGAGGCCTGTTACGACGATCTGGATGCGTGGCAGGCGCAGCACGGCGTGCCGCAGGGCAATCCGACCGGGGCCGATCTTATCGATTAGCCAACCTTTTTTATCCTGCCATTAACCATTCTTGCCTAGGGGAAAGATGTGTGACCCGGTGTTTCCGCCGGGCGCGTTTGCGTGGTTGAGGGCGGGCTGTCAAAGGCATGATCCGGACGAAGACAACATTGGTGGTCGGGGCCGGGGCGAGCCAGGAAATCCACTTGCCTTCCAACCTGGAGGTGCTGGAACGCACCGCCGCCGCCTATGACTTCTACCGTTTCGGTGGGGAGCAGATGACGAAGGATTCGTCCATGCTGCTGCGCCATCTCGGCAAGCTGGCGGAACGGCCGGGCAACAGCCAGGAAAAGCTGTACGAAGCCACCGAACGCCTGCGCATCGCCGCGCGAATGAGCAAGATGATCGACACGGTCATCGAACAGAACGACGACAATCCGCTCGTCACGCTTACCGGCAAGCTCGCGATCCTGCACTTCATCTGCCAGGGCGAAGCCCGATCCAACCTGCGGCCCGCGCCGAAGAACCCCGGCGACCTGCCGTTGCAGGCGGGCGATTTCTGGCTGCTGGAACTGGGCAAGCTGATGACCGCGGGCGTGCCGCGATCCAAGGTTCACCAGTGCTTTGAAAACCTGTCGATCATCTCGTTCAATTACGACCGTTCGATCGAACACTTCCTGCCCTACGCCCTGATCACCGCCTATGGCATGACCCTGCCCGAAGCGCAGCGCGTGGTTTCCGAACACCTGCGCATCGTCCACCCCTATGGCACGATCGGGCGCCTGCCGTGGCAGAAGGGCGAAGGCGCGGACGTGGAATGGGGCAACGAAAACCCCTGGAACATGATCAATCTGGTCAACAACCTGCGCACTCCCGGCGAATTGCAGCGCGACCAGCGGGCGATGATGGAGGTGCGCAACGCCATGCTGAAATCGCAGCGCGTGGTCTTTGCCGGCTTCGGCTATCACCCGCAGAACGTCGATCTGCTGGTTGATTCCACCTTTTCGCACAACCCGGAAGTCATGCTTGGCATCCACGGCCTCACCGGCCCGGCGCAGACCACCGTGGTGCGCATGATGCGGCGCAAGATGAACCTCGACAAGGACGATCGCCTGATGGTGATCAACGCCAAGTGCTTCGACCTGTTCCGCGATTACGGGATGATGCTGGAGAGTTGACCGGTCGCCACCGGTGCGCAAGCCCACGCGCAAAATCGATTTCGCACTATCGGTCAAAGCGGTTTGCCTCGATCTCCCGGCCTGCCTAGGCTCGCCTCGCAAATTATGCCGGGGAGATGGGTGATGACGTGGCGGACAGTGCTGGCGCTGGCAGCGGGATTGACCTTGGGCTCAACGCCGCTGCGCGCCGCAGAGAGCGAAGGCCCGGTCATCGCTTCGCTCGATACGGCGGCCAAGGGGCCCACGATCAGCCGCGATATTTTCGGCCAGTTCGCCGAGATGCTGGGCGAAGGCATCTATGGCGGCGTCTGGGTTGGCCCGGATTCGAAAATTCCCAACGTGCGCGGCATCCGCAGCGACGTGGTCGGTGCATTGAAGGCGCTGAAGGTGCCGAACGTGCGCTGGCCGGGCGGTTGCTATGGCGATCAATACCATTGGCGCGACGGCGTCGGACCCAGGCGGCAGTCTCGGATCAACGCCAACTGGGGCGGTTCGGCCGAACCCAATACCTTTGGCACGCACGAGTTCATGGATTTCGTCGAACAGATCGGTTCGGAAGCCTACATCTCGGTCAACATGGGTTCGGGCACCGTGCAGGAAGCGGCCGACTGGCTTGAATACATGACCGCGCAAGACAGCACGCTGGGGCGCGAGCGCGCCGCCAATGGCCGCGCCAAGCCGTGGAAGCTGAAATTCGTTGGCCTGGGCAACGAAATGTGGGGCTGCGGCGGCGGCCTGACCGCGGACGAATACGTTGGCCGGATGAAGCCCTTCGCGCTGTTCCTCAACAATTATCACCCTGAACAGCGACCGGCCAATCCCTTCGTGCCAAACCCCAACCGCACGCAGCGGATCGCGGCGGCCGAAGGGCTCGGCAAGCCGGAATATACCGAGGCGATCATGAAAGCGCGGCAGGGTACGTTCCAGTTCGGCTGGGGCATCGAAGGGCTTTCGCTGCACAACTACGTCGCGCCGACGACCACCCCGCTCGTCGACAGCTCGATCGACTTCGGGGAAAAGGAATACGCTGGCCTGCTGGCGAAATCCTATTCGACCGAGCGCATGGTGGCCGATCATTCGGCGATCATGGACAAGTACGATCCCGGCAAGCAGGTCTTCATGGCGGTTGACGAGTGGGGCGCCTGGCTCAAGCCGCTTCCGGAAAAGCCGATGATGTTCCTGCGCCAGCAGAACAGCCTGCGCGATGCGCTGTCGGCGGCCATCCACCTCAACGGCTTTGCTCGCCATGCCGACCGCGTGAAGATGGCCAACATTGCCCAGATGGTGAACGTTATCCAGGCCATGATCCTGACCGATGGCGACAAGATGCTGCTGACGCCGACCTATCACGTGTTCCGCATGTACGTGCCGTTCCAGGATGCGACGCTGGTGCCGGTTGCGATTGACGCCGGAACCTATCGCTTCGGGGAAAGTGTCGTGCCGCGGGTCGATGCCGTGGCTGCCCGGGCGCGCGATGACAGCATCTGGCTGGCGCTGGTCAACACCGATCCGGCGCGGCCGGTGACGGTGACGCCTGCTGGGATCACGGCGCGGCGGGCAACGGGTGACGTGCTGACCGCCGGCGCGGTAAGCGCGATCAACACCTTTGCCGCGCCGGACACCGTTTCGCCGAGGCCCTATGTCGCCGCAGCCAAGGGCGGAAAGCTATCGCTGACGCTGGCGCCCAAGTCGCTCACCGTCGTGCGGCTGGAGCCGTAATCACTCCCGCCCCAGCAGCCATTCGCCCAGCGCCGCCATGCACTCGCGCCCCAGCAGGGCGGAGCGTTCCGGGCTCCAGCCCTGCACCGCGCAGGGCAGGTCGTCGTTGTCCTTGAAGGGCATTTCCAGCGTCATCGACACCGCGCCGTAACGCTCGGCGAGCTGGTTGGTCGACATGGTAAGGTTGGCCTTGCCTGCCGGCGCGACCGGGTAGCCGTGCTTCGTCTGGAAATCCGGGGTGCGGCGGGCGAGGATGGCCTTGTAGCGGTTGAGCCCTTCGCCGTGTTCCTCCGTCCATGAAGGGATGCCTTCGAAGCCGGCGATGAACACGTGGGGGATCGCCTCGTCGCCGTGGACGTCCATCGCCACGTCGACGCCGGTTGCGTCCATGGCGCTGCGGATCGCCAGAACCTCGGGGGAACGGTCCGGCGTGGGTTCATGCCATTCGCGGTTGAGGTTGACGCCCGCGGCATTGGTGCGCAGGTGGCCGCGCCGCGAACCGTCCGGGCACAGGTTGGGCACCACGTGCAGCGTGCATTTCTGCCGCAGCGTGCGGCCCCATGGGTCAGCCGGATCGGTCAGGCATTCCAGCGCGCCTTCCATCCACCATTCGGCCATCGATTCGCCGGGATGCTGGCGGGCATAGAGCCAGACCTGCAACGGGCCTTCACCCATGGTGAGACAGTCAATCGGCTGGCGATCGAGCGTGGTGCCAAGCGTGCGGTGGGTCACGCCATCGGCCTGCGCGGCCTGGGCAATCAGATCGTGGTGCCGCTCCATCGAATAGGGCGCGAAATAGGCAAACCACGCCAGATCGCCGGCCGGGGTGTGGCGAATGGTCAGGGTGCCATTGTCCTCCGCCCTGTCGAAGCTGGTGTCGGTGCGGCCCCAGAACTCGCGGTCTTCGGAATAGGCGGCGCGGTAGTTCGGCCAGCCATCGGGATAGGCGCTGGCGTTCAGCCCGGTGATCTTCAGTTCCAGCGCGCGGCCTTTCGCGCCGGAAACGCGGAAATGGAACCACTGGAAGAAATCGCTGTCCTTGTCCTTGCGGATGGCAAGGCGGGCGCGGGTGCCTTCGATGGAAAGCACTTCGATGTTCCCGGAATCAAAGTCCGAGTGAATGAGGATGTCGGTCATTTGACGGTGATAGTCTCACCCGAATTGCCGGGGAAGCCCGCAAACAGCGCCGATGCCATCTTCGGCGCGCCAAGCTGCGTCTGGGCGAGCGGGCTGCTGGCCCTGACGGTGAAGGCGGCGCGGCCTTCCCACAGGATCTTGTCGGTCTTGCGGTCCTTGATGGCCACGGCCAATTCGGTTTCCACCTGCTCTGCGGGCGCGCCCGACAGGTTCAGCCCGATGCCCACGCCAAGCCCCGATCCGTATGAGCCGGTCGATCCGCCGACGCCGACGCTGACCGGGCCGCCCGAACGCGCCGGCTGGATCCGCTGGCGCGACAGCCGCACCAGCGCCACCTGGTTGCCCGCGCCGCTCGCCGCATCGCCATAGCCCAGCCGCTGCAATTCGGTGCGTACCGCGCCCATATAGGTTTGCAGTTCCAGCGACTGTCCGTCCATGCCCGTGCCGGCCTCAACCGCGATCGATCCCTTCGCCAGCTGCGAGGTGTCGGGGACGTGAAAGCGCGTCACCTCGATCGGGCCGGTGGGCGCGACGCAGGCGGACAGCGCCAGCACGGCGACCAGAGGGGCAAGCAGTTTCGACTTCATGGTCGGCGATCTCCTGTTGCGGGGAATCTGGCCCCGTCAGGGCATCAATGCAAGGCCCGCCCGCGCCTTAGCGCAGCGACAGGTGGGTTTCGCCGGGCTTGCCCGGGAACTTGTCGAACAGGGCGGTGGCAAGCTTGGTGGCAATGGCGCTTTCGGTCCACTTGTCGCTGCCGTCGCGGCTGACCATGTCGGCGCGGCCCTCGAACAGCACCTTGCCGCTGGCAACGTCGCGGATGCGCGCTTCGAGGCGGGTGGACCACAGCGCCTTGCGCGGTTTGGACAGATCGATGTTGATGCCCATGCCCATCATCGTGCCGCGGTTGGAAACGCCCACTTCCATTTCGCCGCTGACCGGCTTTTTCGGGCCTTCTTCCGGCACCACGACATCGCGGGTGACGCGCAGTTCCACCAGCTGGCCGGCCGCTGCCGCCGTGGTGGCCGTCTGATAGCCCATGGCGGCGAGACGATCATCGACGGCGGCGGCGAAGGGGCGCAGATCGGCATCGCCAAGCCCGGCGCCGGTGGGCGCGGGAACCGAAATCGCCGTGCCCTTGCCCAGCAGGTCCGCGCCGCCATCTTCGGCAACGAAGCGGGTGACCTCGACCTTGCCCTCGGCCGGGCCGGAGCGGGCGATGCGCTGGCTGGAGGGGTAGCGATCACCGAACGGATCGTCGCGCCAGCCCATGCCCATGCCCATGCCGACCCCGCCCGGACGAGCCAGCGCCGGGGCGGCAATGCCGGCAAGAAGCAGCGCAACAATGGCGGATTGGCGGAAAGTCATGGGCAGGGGCGCTCCTTCGCGGCATGAAAAATGGCCTGTTCAGCCTGTCGCTAGGCCCTGCCATCTTGCCTGCCGATGAACCGGTCTGACGGCCATGGTTGTTGCTGGCAAGGCGTAGTGTTACTCTGATCGGACAACAGGCGGGGAAATGGCGATGGCTGGGCAGGAACAGGCGGTCGCCAGGGCGACGGCCGGGTCGGAACGCATTGATATTCTTGACGCCCTGCGCGGGCTGGCGCTTCTGGGCATCCTGCTGGCCAATGTCGAGGTGTTCTTTGGCTGGGTCATCCTCAGCCCGCAGCAGCGGGCGGATCTGAGCGGCGCGGGGACTGCGACGCTCTATGCCGAGCTGATCAAGTTCTTCATCGATGGCAAGTTCTACACCATTTTCTCGCTGCTATTCGGCATCGGCTTCACCCTTCAGCTCGACCGGCTGGAAAAGCGCGGCGCGGCGGGCGCACGGGTGTTCCGGCGGCGGATGCTGGTGCTGCTTGCGATTGGCCTGTGCCATCTGTGCTTCATCTGGTTTGGCGATATCCTCTCGCTCTACGCCGCGCTCGGTCTGGCCCTGCCGCTGTTCCGTCACTGGCCGGAACGCCGGGTTCTGGTGACGGCCATCGTCCTGCTGGCGTTGCCGCTGGTGGCGGTGCCGCTGCTGGAGGCGCGGGGTGTGCAACCGGGGAAGCCGCTGTTCGATCTGGGCGGCCAGATGTTCGCCGCGATAGACGGCAAGCCGGCGGGCAGCGACATAGAGAACGTCCAGCGCACCGACTGGCGCGGCTTCATGGCCTGGCAGCTGACTGCCCTGCCCTATCGGCTGGCCTTCCTGCTTGATAGCTGGCGCATTCCCAAGGTGCTTGGCGTAATGCTGCTGGGCATGGTCGCCGGGCGGCGGCTGATCGCCGGCACCCTGCTCGATGATCGCCGCCTGCTCGGGCGCATCGCAGTGTTTGGACTGGTGGTGGGGGTGCCCTGCAACTGGGTTTATGCCCGCAATCTTGAAGTCTATCAGGAACACTGGAGTTCGGTGATCGGCACCGTTCCGCTCGGTCTTGCCTATGCCGCCATGTTCGCGCTGGCCTGGCCGCGGGCAAAGGCGGTGCTGCGGCATTTCGCGCCGGTCGGCCGGATGGCGCTGACCAACTATCTCACCCATTCTATTATCGGCCTGTTGCTGCTGGGGCCGTTCCTCAACCTGTGCGGGCGGGTGGGGCCGGTCGCGTTCAGCCTTGCGGCGCTGGCGCTTTACGCAGCGCAAATCCTGTTTTCCCGCTGGTGGCTGGCCCGGCACGAACAGGGGCCGATGGAGCGGCTGTGGCGGTGGGGAACCTACGGTTCGGTAAAGACACGGTAATCTCTCGCCGCTAAGGCACACAGCGGTCAAATCTACCGAAAGAGTCGCATGTCAAAGGTTCCCGTTCTCGTCACCGGCGGTGCCGGCTATATCGGCAGCCATGCCGTTCTTGCCCTGAAGGATGCCGGCTGGGCGGTGTCGGTGATCGACAACCTGACCACGGGTTTCCGTTTTGCCGTGCCCGATGGCGTGCCGTTCTTTGAAGGCGATGTGGAAGACGGCGCGCTGCTCGCCCGCATCTTCGCGGAACAGGGCACGCAGGCCATCATGCATTTCGCCGGGTCCATCGTGGTGCCGGAATCGGTCGAGAACCCGCTGAAGTATTATCACAACAACACCGCGAAAAGCCGCGCCCTGGTGGAAGCGGCGGTGACGGGCGGGGTGCCGCATTTCATCTTCAGCTCGACCGCGGCAACCTATGGCGAACCCGAAGTCTCGCCCGTGCGCGAAGACAGCCCGCAGATCCCGATCAATCCCTATGGCATGTCCAAGCTGATGACCGAGATCATGCTGAAGGATACGGCGGCGGCCCATGCGATCAATTACTGCGCGCTGCGATACTTCAACGTTGCCGGCGCCGATCCGCAGGCGCGCTCCGGCCAGTCGACCGCCGGGGCCACGCACCTGATCAAGGTGGCGGTGGAAGCGGCGCTGGGCAAGCGCAGCCACGTTGGCGTCTTCGGCACCGATTTCGATACGCCCGACGGCACCGGGGTGCGCGATTACATCCACGTGTCCGATCTTGCCGCCGCGCACGTGCTGGCGCTGGAAGCGCTGATTGCCGATCCCGCGCGCTCGCTCACCATGAACTGCGGCTATGGCCGGGGCTTTTCGGTGATGGAGGTGCTCGATGCCGTGGACCGGGTGACGAACCTGAAGATCGAACGCCAGCTGCAGCCGCGCCGGGCGGGCGATCCGGCCAGCCTTGTATCCGACAACGCGCGGATCAAGGCGACGCTGCCCTGGGTGCCGCAGCACGCCGATCTCGATACGATTGTCGCCCACGCGCTCGCCTGGGAGCGCAGGCTGGCCGACCTTCGCGGCTAGACGGACAGCTCAGTTGCGGCGGCGCGGCGGGGCGGGGCGATCAGCGGCCCCACCGGCTCGCTTGGCGTATTGGCAATGTCATAGCCGATGAAGGCCAGCAGGAATTGCAGGCCGACCAGCACCGGCAGCACGGCAAGCATCACCGTGCCGGTGGGCGTGATCACCCCGGCCTGCATGTTGGTGATCCAGGTCACCGTGCCAAAG
>JBJTLW010000095.1:0-4515 GCA_046063225.1 Novosphingobium sp.
CATCTGGCGAAGCTGGGTGCGCAGGTCATTGAGGTCGAACTGACCCTTGGCCATGCGCTTGGCCATGGCCTCGGCCTCTTCCTCCTTGATCGTCGCGGCCGCCTTTTCGACGATCGAGACGATATCGCCCATGCCGAGGATGCGGCTGGCGACACGACCGGGGTGGAAGACTTCCAGGGCATCGAGCTTTTCGCCCATGCCGGCGAACTTGATCGGCTTGCCGGTGACCGCGCGCATCGACAGGGCGGCACCGCCGCGCGCATCGCCGTCCATGCGGGTCAGGATCACGCCGGTCAGATCGACCTGTCCGGCAAAGCTCTGCGCCACGTTCACCGCGTCCTGGCCGGTGAGCGAATCGACGACGAGCAGCGTTTCGCGCGGATTGGAGATGGAGGCGACCGCCTTCATCTCTTCCATCAACTGCTGATCGACGTGGAGGCGGCCCGCGGTATCGAGCAGCAGCACGTCCACCGCCTGCAGCTTGGCCGCCTGCATGGCGCGCTGCGCGATTTCCACCGGCTGCTGGCCCGCGACGATCGGCAGAGTGGCAACGCCCACCTGCTCACCCAGCACGCGCAGCTGTTCCTGCGCGGCGGGACGGTTGACGTCGAGCGAGGCCATCATGGCCTTCTTGCCGTGCTTTTCCTTGAGCAGCTTGCCCAGCTTGGCGGTGGAGGTCGTCTTGCCCGAGCCCTGCAGGCCGACCATGAGAATCACCACCGGCGGGGCCGCGTTCAGATCAAGCCCGGGAACGTCCTCGCCGCCGAGCATGTCGACCAGCGCGTCGTTGACGATCTTGACGACCTGCTGGCCCGGCGTGACCGACTTCAGAACCGACTGGCCAACCGCCTTTTCGGTAACGTCATCGATGAAACGGCGCGCAACGGGGAGAGCGACGTCGGCTTCGAGCAGAGCGATTCGCACTTCGCGCATCGCATCGCGCACGTCCTGCTCGTTGAGCGCCCCGCGCCCACGCAGGCGATCGAAGACATTGCCCAGACGATCGGACAGCGTATCGAACATGCGCGTCTCAACTCCACTTGCGGCGAAATTCCGCCAATTCCTGTCTGGTCGCCCTTCCGAACCGAAAAAGTGGAAGCCACTTTTTCCGAAAAAGCGCCAAACGCCAAAAACGCCGGTGGGCGAAACCTCGCCGACCAGCGTGCCATTCTGCACTCAAACTCGTGTGGACTGGTGGAGCCGAGGGGGATCGAACCCCTGACCTCTACAATGCCATTGTAGCGCTCTCCCAGCTGAGCTACGGCCCCGTACCATTCCAATCCGGCAAACCCTGGGAGGTTCACCGCCTCTCACATCAGCGAGAGGCCGCCCCTCTAGTTGCGGCCTCGACGCTTTGCAAGACCTTAATTCTCGTCAACGTCACCATCGGCATCGACGCCGACGCCAAGGTCGTCATCGCCGCCAAGATCGACGTCGTTGTCCGGGCTATCGCCGTCTTCGTCGATGTCCAGATCCTCTTCAGCGAGGTCGGTATCGGCAACCTCACCCTGCTGCTTCTGCACCTCTTCAAAGGGAATCGGCTGCTTGGACTTGAGCACCGGCTCCGGATGCCAGGCATAGCCGCATTCGATGCAGGTCACCGGGTCATCCTTGCCCAGATCGTAAAAGCGGGTGCCGCATTTCGGGCAGCCATGCTTGGCGCCCCATTCAGCCTTGACCATGTCAATTCCTCGATGTGCCCGCCGTGGGTGGCGGGGGGATCTTAAATAAATTCCTATGGGAAACAGGTTGCGCCTGTCCCAGCGCGGCGCGCGCCTTGCCATAGAGCGTCGCCGCTGTCAAAAGCCGCGCGAAATTCCCTGCCCCTCTCCTGTGTTGAAAGCCTGCCTGCGTGAGCCACGCCGATTCCGCTGCCATGAAGCCCCGCCGTTTCCAGCCCGCCGGTCCGCTGCGCGGCCGGCTTCGCGTTCCGGGCGACAAGTCGATCAGCCACCGCGCCATCATGCTGGGCGCCCTCGCCGTGGGCGAAACCCATGTCACTGGCCTGCTTGAGGGCGAGGATGTGCTGTCGACCGCCGCCGCCATGCGCGCCATGGGCGCCACGGTAGAGCGCGTCGATATTGGCGAATGGCGCATCCATGGCGTTGGCGTCGGCGGATTGCTGCAACCCGCCGCCCCGCTCGACATGGGCAATTCCGGCACCTCGACTCGCCTGCTCATGGGCCTGGTTGCCAGCCATGCCATCACCGCCACATTCACGGGCGATGCGAGCCTGTCCAAGCGCCCCATGGGCCGCGTCATCGATCCGCTGAGCCTGATGGGCGCAGCGTTCGAATCACAAGACGGCGGCCGCCTGCCGCTGACCGTGCGCGGCGCCTCGCCGGCCGTGCCGATCGAATACCGCCTGCCGGTCGCCTCGGCCCAAGTGAAAAGCGCGATCCTGCTGGCGGCGCTGAACACGCCGGGCGTGACCACGGTGATCGAGCCGGTGCCGACGCGCGACCATTCCGAACGCATGCTCAAGGGCTTCGGCGCGGAGCTGGACGTTGCTGTCGCCGCCGACGGCACCCGCACGATCACGATTCGCGGCGAGGCTGAACTGAAGCCGCAGACCATCGACGTGCCGGGCGATCCCTCCTCCGCCGCCTTCTTCATGGTCGCCGGGCTGATCGTGCCGGGCAGCGACGTGCTGATCGAGAATGTCGGACTGAACCCCACACGCACCGGCCTTATCACCGCGCTGCGCCAGATGGGCGGCCAGATCGAGGAAGTGAACCCGCGCGAAGTGGGCGGAGAGCCGGTGGCCGATCTGCGCGTGCGCCATTCGCCGCTGAAGGGCATCGACGTCGATCCGGCGCTCGCCCCCAGCATGATCGACGAATTTCCGGCCTTCTTCGTCGCCGCCGCCATGGCGCAGGGCCGCACCGTCACTTCGGGCCTCGATGAACTGCGCGTAAAGGAAAGCGATCGCCTGTCCGTGATGGCCGCGGCGCTGATCGCCGCCGGCGCGAAAGTGACCGAGAACGAGGACGGCCTGATCATCGATGGCACCGGCGGCGAACCGCTGGCCGGGACCGAAGGGTCGATCGCCACGCATCTCGATCACCGCATTGCGATGTCGATGGCCGTGGCCGGACACGCATCGGTGCGCGGCGTGCTGGTGGACGATACCCGCCCCATCGCCACCAGCTTCCCGGTGTTCGAGGAACTGCTGGACGGGCTGGTGGGATGATCATCGCCGTCGATGGCCCCACCGCCTCAGGCAAGGGCACGATTGCCAAGGCGCTGGCCGCGCATTTCGGCCTGCCGCACCTCGATACGGGGCTGCTCTATCGCGCCGTTGGCCGCCAATGCTTTCTGGATGGCGGCAATCCGGATGACCCTGCCGACGCGCTGGCCGCCTGCTCCTTTCCCGACAGTCTTCTTTCCGACAGCGAACTGCGCAGCGAGGACAGCGGCGGGCTTGCCAGCCGGGTTTCGATCCATCCAGCGGTGCGGCAGGCGCTGTATGAACGCCAGCGCGCCTTTGCCACGCAGCCCGGCGGCGCCGTGCTGGATGGCCGCGACATCGGCACGGTGATCGCGCCCGAGGCGGAGGTGAAGCTGTTCGTCATCGCCAGCGTTCCGGCGCGCGCCGAGCGCCGCTTCCGCGAAATGCAGGCATCCGGCCGCCCCGCCCGGCTCGACGATATCGCGGCTGACCTCGAAGCGCGCGACCGGCGCGATTCCACCCGCGCCGCCGCACCGCTGCTCGCCGCCGAAGACGCCGTGGTGCTCGATACCTCGCTGCTTAACCGGCACGAGGCGATTGACCGCGCGATTGCGCTGGTGAACCTGAAACGGGGGATGGAGTGATGCTGAAGACTCTCGGCAAAAGCGTGGCTGCCGTTCTGGTCCTAATCACCGCCACCACCGCCACCACCGCGCTCGACGCGCGCAAGCTCCGCCCACAGGCGGCCGCCGCGATCAAGCGCGGGCAGGTGCTCGCATCGGCGCGCTGCGGGGTGTGCCACGGGGTAACGGCCAATGCCCCCTCACCCAATGCCGAGGCGCCGCCGTGGGACGATATCGCCAACCGTCCCGGCACCACGCTTGGCACGCTGCGCACCTTCCTGCGCGATTCGCACAACTATCCCGAGGCGATGAACTTTCGCATCCAGCCGGCCCAGGTCGATGACATTGCGCGCTATATGATCACGCTGCAGCGCCCGGGCTACAAACCGTCGATCTGATTGCTGCCGCGCCCGCCGCGCAAGTGCCCAATTTCCTTGCTTTTGCCGCCCCCCTCCCCTAGGGGCCACCGGTCCTGACGGCGCCCGCGCCAGATGGATGTTGCAGGCGGCATTCGGCTCCTGCGGCAAATCGGCCCTTTTGGCCCACCTTTGGCAATCCCGCCGGGGTGGAGAAAAGACCAGCGGATACAACCGCTTGGCCGGAAACATCGATGTAAGGAAACTCAACCATGGCATCTGTTGCCAACCCGACGCGCGACGATTTCGCCGCGATGCTCGACGAATCGCTCGGCGGCGCCGCCAGCGGCGGCTTTGAAGGCCG
>JBJTLW010000006.1:0-5841 GCA_046063225.1 Novosphingobium sp.
CATCGGCCCCGCCCGAATTCACCCAGTGCGTCAGCTGCCACGCGATCAAGCCCGGCGTGAACGCCGTCGGCCCGACGCTGTTCGGCGTGTTCGGCAAGAAGGCCGGTTCCGTGGCGGGCTATGCCTATTCGGATGCGAACAAGAATTCCGGCCTGACCTGGGATGAGGCCACGCTCGACGAATACCTGACCGCGCCGATGAAGAAGGTGCCGGGCACGAAAATGGCCTTTGCCGGCATTCCCGATGCCGCCAAGCGCAAGGCCGTGATCGATTTCCTCAAGACGGTGAAGTAGCGTTCTTGCTTGCGCCAATCACCTCCGTGATTGGCTTGGCAACACCGGCATGGAGTCTTCGTCCGCCTGACGGCGGGCGGAAAGCTCGTCCGAGCTTTCCGGGCAACACCAGCCCTCTCCCCCGGCCCAACCACCCACAGGGTACCATGAACGGGTGGTTGGGCCGGGGGAGAGGGCTGGTGTTGCACTGCCCGGGCGGACGCCCGGGGGAAGGACCGGCCTTTCTGATCCAAACACAGGTTCAGGAACTCGTCATTGCGAGGAGGCGGAGCCGACGTGGCAATCCAGAGCGATTGCGCACGCGGCTCTGGATTGCCGCGGCCTTTGGCCTCGCAATGACGAAGGCGCGAGGATCAGGTCCTGACCCTAATGCGCCAGCGTGATCGAAATGCGCCGGTTGCGGGGATCCTGCGGGTTGTCCTGAACCAGCAATTCGCGGTCGGCCACGCCCTCGATCCGCTTGAAGCGGTTTTCCGCGATGCCGCCCAGCATCAGCGCCTGGCGCGTCGCTTCGGCGCGGCCGGCGGAGAGCGACCAGTTGTTCGCCACCTGACCGCGTTTCCACGGCAGTGAATCGGTATGGCCCCGGATCGAAAGCGCGCCGGCTTCCGGGTTCAGTGTTTCTGTGATCGCCTTCAGCAGATCACGCGCCTGCGGGGTCAGCACTGTGGTGCCCAGCTGGAACATGGCGAACTGCGCGTCATCGACCAGATCGATGCGGATGCCTTCGGCCGTGTCGACCATCTTCACCTGCCGCGCCAGCTTGCGCAGCGCTTCGCTCTTGCTGAGCTTGTCGGCCAGTTGCGCCTTCATGCGGTTCATCTTCTGGATCTTGCCCGCGCCTTCCTTCGGCCCGCCCACGGTATCGCGCGGGATGGTCAGCGCCTTGGTGCCGGTCTGCCCGGCGCGGTGCGGATAATTGTCCGCATCGACGATCGATGAACCGCCAAGCAGGCCGTTGGCCCCGGCGCTTTCCTGCCGCATCTTGACCAGCGTTGGAGTGAAATAGTCGGCAATGCCCTTGCGCTGCTTTTCGGTGGTCGCGCCCAGCAGCCACATCAGCAGGAAGAAGGCCATCATGGCGGTCACGAAGTCGGCATAGGCCACCTTCCACGCGCCGCCGTGATGGCCGCCAGCCACGACGGTAACCTTCTTGACGATGATCGGCGGTGGCGGCTCGTTCTTGCCGCGCGGGGACTTTGCCATGGCGCGCGCGCTCCCTTAGCGGCCGCGCAGGCTGTCGAGCAGCTCGGACAGTCCGGGGCGGAAGGCGTGGCACAGGCCCGAACGGGCGCTTTCCACCACCAACGGCTGCGGATAACCGTGCAGGCTGGCAATCACCACCTGCTTCACCGCGTGGAAGATCTGTTCGTCCGCCTCGATCACCTGCTTCAGGCGGCCGGCCATCGGCGCGACCATGCCATAGGCGAGCAGCACGCCCATGAAGGTGCCGACCAGCGCCGAACCGATCATCCCGCCAAGGATCGCTGGCGGCTTGTCGATCGAACCCATGGTCTTCACCACGCCAAGAACGGCGGCGACGATGCCCAGCGCGGGCAAAGCGTCGGCCAGGGTCTGCAGCGCGTGCTGCGGCTCGTGCATTTCGTGGAAATGCGTCTTCATCGCGTTGTCCATCACCTCTTCAACGGCGTGGACTTCGAGCGTGCCCGATGAAACGACGATCAGGGTCAGCGTGTCGCAGATCAGGTCCACCAGCGCATGGTTGGCCAGCAGGCGCGGAAATTCCGCAAAGATCGCGCTGTTCTTTGGTTCGGTAACGTGGCTTTCCAGCGCCACCGGCCCTTCGGAACGCAGCAGCTTCATCAGCTTCGTCGTCAGGATGATCGCGTCGATGTGGTCCTGCTTGGTGTGCTTCGGGCCCTTGAAGATCTTGCCGAAGGCGCCGCCGATCAGTTTCAGCTCGTGCAGCGAATTGCCCGTCACCGTCGCGCCGATGGCGGCGCCGCCAATGATCAGCATTTCGTGCGGGATGGCGTGCATCACCGGGCCAAGCGCGCCGCCAGTGATGGCGAAGCCGCCAAAGACCATGGCGAGCAGGATGACGATGCCGATTATGGCGTACATAGATCAGTGGCCCCCCTCGGCCCAAAGTCGGATCAGCGGATCACGTCAAACAGCGAAAGCTGCGCCAGCTTGGCGAAACTGGCCTGGCTGGCTTCAAGAACGGTCATCGCCTGCTGCAATTTAGCGACAGTCGCGGCGATATCGGTGCCGCCGACATCGGCTTCCTCGCTGGCGCGCATCTCGCCCATGTCGACGCGCCGGTCGTTGGTCAGCTCGATCCAGGCGAGGCGCGAGCCGACGATGGACTGCGCGGTGGAGATTTTCTCCAGCCCGGCATCGAGCGCATCGAGCGAGGAATGGGCCGCGCCCTGCGGATCGGCGCTGCCGCCCTGCAGGGCATCGCCCAGCGTCTTCATCACGGCAAGCAGGTCTGTCGGGCTGCCGGCGACGCTGAAGTTCAGGATTTCCGGGCCGGTGAGCCCGCGCGACACGGTCTGGCCATCGCCCAGAGGCAATTCGCCGACGCTGCCGGTGCCGACATAGCTGGCGTTGCCGGCCGCATCCGTGGTGTAGGCCGATCCGGGGGCCTCGCCGCCGAACAGCGCATGGCCGGCAACGTCGCGGCTGTTGGCAAGGCCGATCACGTTCTGCCGGATGGCGCTGATTTCCGCACCGATCGAGGCGCGCTGCGCAGGCGTGAGCGTGGCGGTGGAGGCCTGGACCGCGAGTTCCTTCACCCGCGTGACGTAGCTTGCGAAAGAGGACAGCGCGCCATCGGTCAGTTGCAGGTCGGATGTGGCGCGCTGGGCGTTGGCAAGGTCGATGGTCGAGAGCGTGTTGCCGCGCGCCAGCTGGCGCAGGCGCGACGAGGCGACCGGATCGTCGGCGGAGGTGGCAAGCCGCTGCCCGCTGGCAAGGCTTGCCTGCAATTCCTCCGCTTCGGTGCGCAGCGCCTTCAGGCCCATCAGGGACCGTTCGTAAAAGGCGCTGGTGCTGGTGTTGACGATCGTCATGGCCGCAAATTCCTCACTTCAGGCCCATCAGGGTGTCGAAAATGGTTCCGGCAATCTGCATCGCCTTGCTGCTGGCCTGGAACGCCTGCTGGAAGCGGACCAGATTTGCGGCCTCTTCATCCAGATTGACGCCGGCCTGCGATTCCAGCGCGATGCGCGCGTTGCCGGCAATCGTGTCGAGCGCGCCCTGGGTGATGCGGCGGCTGGAGACGGTCGAGGAAATGTCAAAGATCAGCGCGTCCATCTCGCCCGAAGGTTCGGTCGAGGCGAGCGCCGAACGCAGCGCATCGAGATTGCCCGGATCGCGGCTGCCGGCGGGCGATCCGGCAGGCGCCGTGGCGATCTTGCTGCCGTCGCCGAAGGCCAGGGTAAAGCCGGCCGCTCCGGCGCCGGTGAACATGGGCACGCCGCCCGAACCATCGAGCGCCGCGCCGCTGGCCTGCGCCGCGTTGACCGTATCGCGCAGGCTTTCGGCAATGGTGTCGAGCCCGTCGCGCACATCCTTGAGCTTGGCAAGGGACAGCGCCTGACCGGCCAGCGATCCGCCCGAAAGCGTGACCGGCGCGGCGTTGATGGAAAAGGTAATGAGGCCGTCGGCGTCGGTCGCCATGGCGAGCGGGCTGGCTGCGCCGCCCTGAACCAGCAGCGGCCCGGCATTGCCGCCCAGCCGCACCTCCACCTGGCCATCGGCGGCGAAGGCGGTGGAGACATTGGCGAGCGTGCTGATCTTTTCGAGCAGGGTGTCCCGCTGGTCGAGCAGGGTGGACTGGTCGCTTGATGCATCGGACGCGCGCGACAGGCGCAGGTTCACGCGGGCCAGTTCACCCGCCAGCGTGTTGACATCGCCAACGCCGGCTGCGGCTTCGAAATGCAGGCCATCGGCAACCCCGTCGAGGCCGCTCGCGGCGATGTTGAAGGTTCCGGCCAGCGTGCGCCCGGCTTCGATCACGCCGGATCGCAGCGAAGGATCGGTGGGATCGCCGGCAAGCCGTTGCAGCGCGCCTTCAAATTCGACCAGCGAGGGATAGACGCGGCTCTGTTCGATGGCGGCGTTGATGTTTTCCAGCCCGCTGACCTCGGTCCTGGCGCGCGCGGCATCGGCGCCGGTGCGGCGCACTTCGGTCTGGCGGAACATGTCCGCATTGCGATTGATCGAGGACAGGCGCACGCCGGAAAGCGAAACGTCCTCGCCGCGCCCCATGATGCCCGAACCGGAAACCTCGCTGAGGCTGATCGAGCGGCGGACATAGCCGGCGGTGCCGGCATTGGCGATGTTGTGCGCCGTCACGTCCAGCCCGATGCGCGCGGCGCGGGCGCCGGACAGGCCGATGGAAAGGAGGTCGGATGCCATGGCTTAGGGCTCCTTTGCGCCTGGCGCGGCAGGCGCGATGCGGCTGGCCAGCTGCGCCTCGATCACCTTGGCAAAGCCGAGCGCGCCGCTTTGCGAGGCGATGTCGGCAAAGCGTTCGTCCTGCATCTGCTTGAAGGTCTGCGTCGCCTGGCTGGAAAACAGCCCTTCGCCAAAGCTGGCGGCGCGCGCCGAGCTGAGCATCTGGCGCACGAAAATCGCCTCGAAGGCCTGAGCGGCCTTGCGCAGCTTTTCGCGCTCGCCGGGGGCCTGCGGGGTGAGCGGAAGCGATTGGGCCTGGACCTGCATCACAGCACCACCATTTCCGCCTTGAGCGCGCCGGCTTCCTTCAGTGCCTGAAGGATTTCGACGAGGTCCGAAGGGCCGACGCCAAGCAGGTTCAGCGCGTCCACCACCTTGGCGAGGCTGGCCCCGCCCTTCATGGTGATAAGGTGCGCGCCTTCTTCCTCGGCCTCGATCTTGCTGGATTCCACTGGCGTCGTCTGCCCCCGGCTGAGCGGCGCGGGCTGGCTTACCGTGGGCTTCTCATCGATCCGCACCGTCAGCTTGCCGTGGCTGATCGCCGCCGGTGACAGGCGCACCGCGCTGTTGATGACGACGGTGCCGGTGCGGCTGTTGACGATGACCTTGGCGGGCGTTTCCGCCGGCTGGACCTGGATCATCTCGATCGCGGCGAGCATGGAGGCGCGGGCATTGGCCTCTGCCGGCATCTGGATGGCGAGCGTGACGCCGTCCTCGACGGCGGCGACCGGGCCGAACCGGGCGTTGACCGCATCGCGCACCCGGGCGGCGGTCAGGAAGTCCGACTGGTAGAGATTCCAGCGCAGCACGGCATCGCGGTCGAAGCCGGTGGCGACGGCGCGTTCAACGCTGGCGCCTTCCGGGATGCGGCCGACCGTGGGGACATTGACTGTCAGCTTCGAACCGTCGCGGCCCGAAACGCCCAGCCCGCCGACGGCGAGATTGCCCTGAGACATGGCATAGATCTGCCCGTCAGCGCCGTACAATGGCGTGAGGACGAGCGCGCCGCCGCGCAGGGACTTGGCCTTGCCGATGGCGGAGACGGTGACGTCGATCTTCTGGCCCGGCTTGGCGAAAGCGGGCAGCTGCGCGGTGATCATCACCGCAGCGGCATTCTTCA
>JBJTLW010000096.1:0-11842 GCA_046063225.1 Novosphingobium sp.
CCGCCATGACCGACCTTGACCTTGCCCAGCCCCGCCTGGCGGCACACCCGCTTCACCGCCGCGACGGCCTGGGTGCTGCCAAGCCCGAGCGGCTTGTCGAGGATGATCCAGCCGTGCGGCATCGGCCTATTGCCCGGCAACCGCCTGGGCGATCTTCAGGTAATGATCCGACAGCCATTCCACCGGGGGCACCACCAGCCAGCTAACCACGTTCAGGCTGGGTGCGATCCACGGCAGGACCACCAGCAACAGGATCATGATCAGCAGCGCCTTGCTGTGCATCGCGGCATATTTCCGCGCGGCCTGCGCGGGCAGCAGTCCTTCGACGATGTGCCCTCCGTCGAACGGCGGAATGGGCAGGAGGTTGAACAGGGCCAGGAAGATGTTGAGCAGGATGAAGTTGAACAGGTTGGCCGCAAGGAACGACACCGCCAGCGACGGCTCTGCCGTTCCTGCAAAACCGCGCATGACCAGCCCAAGGAGGACAGCCCCGACCAGCGCCATGACCAGATTGCTGCCCGGCCCGGCTGCGGCAACGATCATCATGTCGCGGCGCGGGTTGCGCAGCCGGCCCTTGACCACCGGAACCGGCTTGGCCCAGCCGAACACCGGCAAGCCCGCCAACTTGAGCATGCCCGGCAGGATGATCGTACCGAACGGATCGACGTGCTTGATCGGATTGAGCGTCAACCGCCCCAATTGCGCCGCCGTGGGATCGCCCAGCAGCCGTGCGGTCCAGCCATGCGCGACCTCGTGAAACACGATGGCGATAATCAGCGGGATCACCAGCGCGGCGACTTGAAACAGGGTATCGTTCATGCGCCTTCCTTACTCCATTCATCGCGCAACAGACTGAACTGCACGGTATCGCGCACCCGCCCGGTCCAGGTCCTGCGTTCGCGCCGCAAGATTCCCTCTTGCTGGCAGCCCAGCTTCAGCACTGCGGCCCTGCTGCGCGCATTGACCGCATCGACCTTGAAGGCGACGCGCTCCAACCCGCAGGCGAAGGCATGATCGATCATCAGCTGCTTCACCCGCCGGTTGAGGCCGGTGCCGCGCAGGCGGGGCAGGAAATAGGTATTGCCGATCTCGATTGCCCAGCCGGGCTGGCCCACGTCGATCCAGGCTGTCATCCCGACCACTTCGCCTGCCAGCGTAACAGCATAGCAGCGCTTGCCGATCTGGCCGAGCATCAGGTCGAATTGCGGATCGAAGTGCTCAGCCAGATAGCTGAACGGATAGATTTCCCAGATTTCCGGATCGGCAGCGCAGGCCTTACGCAGCGGTTCGCGGTGATGTTCGGCGAGCAGCTCAAGCCTCAAGTCACCATTGCTCAGCGCAACGTGCAGTCCGTCGCTCATCCCTCCAGCGCCTCGACAAAGTGCTTGCGACACAGCGCGACATAACGGTCATTGCCACCGATTTCGGTCTGCGCACCCTGCTTTACCGCAGCGCCGCTGGCATCAACGCGCAGGTTCATGGTCGACTTGCGGCCGCAGTGGCACACCGCCTTCAGCTCAACGAGGCTGTCAGCAATCCCCAGCAGGACCTTTGCGCCGGGGAACAGCTCGCCCTGGAAATCGGTCCGCAGGCCATAGCAAAGCACGGGAACGTTGCCCTGGTCGGCGACCCGTGCCAGTTGCCAGACCTGCGCTTCGCTAAGGAACTGCGCTTCGTCGACCAGGATGCAGGCCAGGGGTTCGACCCGGTGCGCGGCCATGATCCGCTCCCACAGATCGGTTTCCCCATCATAGCGGTGCGCGTCCGCGCCCAGACCGATGCGGCTTTCGATCGCGTTATGATCGCTGCGGTGGTCCAAGGCGGCCGTCCACAGCATGGTCGCCATGCCGCGTTCGCGGTAATTGAAATCGGCCTGCAGCAGGGTGGTCGATTTCCCCGCATTCATGCTGGCATAATAGAAATAGAGCTTGGCCATGGCTGGGTGAGATAAGCGATTGCGGCGAAAAGGCCAGAGCGATTGCGCCGGTGTTCGGGCGCCCTATGGCAATGCAGGTTCCCCTCTTTGCCGTTCGTCCTGAGGAGCCTGCGAAGCCGAAGGCGGAGTTGGCGTCTCGAAGGACAGAGCGCGACGCTGTGGTTCTAAACGGCACCTCAATCTTCGATTTCGGCACCTCCTCACCACGAACGGCTCAGGGTTGTGAGCCGCTCAATCCTCGCCGATGTCGCGGCGGACGCGGGGATCGTCCAGCAAGGCGTCGATCCGGCTCGCTTCGTCAAAGCTTTCGTCCGGCAGGAACTTGATCCGCGCCGCATATTTCAGGCGCAGCTTGCCGGCCACTTCCTTCTGGAAAAAGGCGGTATTGGTGCGCAGCGCCTTGATCACCAGCTCTTCGTCCGCACCGAGCAGCGGTTTCACGAAGACGGTCGCGTGGCGCAGGTCCGGGCTCATCCGCACTTCGGTAACGCTGACCGAATGGGCGCTGAGCACATCATCGTGGACCATCTGCCGCGTCAGCAGTTCGCTGATCACGTGGCGCACCTGCTCGCCCACCTTGAGCAGGCGGACCGAGCGGGTTTCAGGGGTGGCGTTCTGTCGGCTCATCCCTGGTCTCCGGGGCGCGGCGTGGGAATTGCGGTGGAAGTGGAACGGGCAAGGACCGCGCCGGTTTCATCGAACAGTTCGCCTTCCAGGAAGATCACCCGGCGTCCGCGCCGCACCACCCTGCCCTTGGCCAGCAGGGGTCCGGGCAGGACCGGCTTGAGCAGGGTCATGCTGATGTCGAGATTCAGGGGCGCTTCGGCCCCGTCGGTCGCGATCACATGGGCCCAGCCCATGACTTCGTCGAGAAACCCGGCAACCAAACCGCCCTGTACCGAGCCGCGCGGCGAGACGAAGCTTTCCGGCGCGGTGAAGCGCATGGTGATCGTCTCGCTCTCGCGGTCGAAGGACACGTACTGCGCACCCATCAGGTGCGCATGTGCCCCGCGGGTTTCGGTCAGCGTGCTCACAGCGTGCGTTCACGCTCCTCGACTTCGAAGACTTCCAGCATGTCGCCAGCCTTGATGTCGTTGGTGTCCTGCAGCACGACACCGCACTCCAGACCGGCGCGCACTTCCGGAACGTCGTCCTTGAAGCGGCGCAGCGATGCGATGGTGGTCTTGCTGACGATGACGTCCTGACGGGTGAGACGGGCAAACAGCCCCTTCTTGATCCCGCCTTCGAGCACCAGCAGACCGGCCGCCTTGTCGCGCTTGCCAGCCGGGAACACTTCCTTGACCTCGGCGCGGCCAACCACGTGCTCGATCCGTTCCGGACCCCAGATGCCGGCCATTTCCTTGGCCACTTCCTCGGTCAGGTGATAGATCACGTCGAAGTACTTGAGGTGCACCTTCTGGCGTTCGATCAGTTCGCGCGCCTTGGCGTTCGGACGCACGTTGAAACCGATGATCGGCGCACCGCTGGCCTGGGCCAGGGCAACGTCGCTTTCGGTGATCGCACCCACGCCCGATTGCAGGACGCGGACCTTGATCTCGTCGTTCGACAGGCGGTTCAGCGCATTGACGATCGCTTCGGTCGAACCCTGCACGTCGGCGCGGATCACCACCGGATATTCGATCACGGTCTGCTTGGCCGACAGCGCGGAGAACATGTTCTCCAGGCTGGCCGAAGCCTGGGTGGTCCGCTTGGCCGTGGCGCGTTCCTGACGGAAAGCGGCGACTTCGCGGGCGCGGGCTTCGCTTTCGACGACGGTGAGCGTGTCACCGGCCATCGGCACGCCGCCAAGGCCGAGCACTTCGACCGGCAGCGCCGGCGGCGCTTCCTTGATCTGGCGGCCCTTGTCATCGAGCATGGCGCGGACGCGGCCCGAATGGGTGCCGACGACCAGTATGTCCCCGGTCTTGAGCGTGCCGCGGGTGATCAGCACGGTGGCCAGAGGGCCCTTGCCCTTGTCGAGCTTGGCTTCGACCACGGTGGCCTCAGCCGTGCGGTCCGGATTGGCCTTGAGCTCAAGCAGTTCGGCCTGGAGCAGGATCTTCTCGATCAGTTCATCCAGACCGGCACCGGTCTTGGCCGAAACTTCCACGTCCTGCACGTCGCCTGACATGGCCTCGACGACGATCTCGTGCTCGAGGAGGCGCTCGCGGATCTTCTGCGGGTTGAACTCGGGCTTGTCCGACTTGGTGATCGCCACGATCATCGGCACGCCGGCCGCCTTGGTGTGATTGATCGCCTCGATGGTCTGCGGCATCAGCCCATCGTCGCCAGCGACGACGAGGATGACGATGTCGGTGACATTGGCACCGCGCATACGCATTTCGGTGAAGGCTTCGTGGCCCGGCGTATCGAGGAAGGTGACGAGATCGCCGCCCTTCGTCTTGATCTGGTAGGCGCCGATGTGCTGCGTGATGCCGCCAGCTTCGCCCTTCACCACGTCGGTGCCGCGCAGGGCATCGAGCAGCGAGGTCTTGCCGTGGTCGACGTGGCCCATGATGGTCACCACCGGCGGACGCGGACGCAGCGATTCTTCCGGATCGACGTCGACGGTGTGGTCGATGTCGACATCGCTTTCAGAGACGCGGGTGATGTTGTGGCCGAATTCCTCGACCAGCAGTTCCGCCGTATCCTGATCGATCGTCTGGTTGACGGTGACCATCATGCCCATCTTGAACAGGGCCTTCACCAGGTCCGCACCCTTTTCGGCCATGCGGTTGGCAAGTTCCTGAACCGTGATCGCTTCCGGCACGACGACATCGCGCACCTGCTTTTCGCGGGGCTGCGACTGGCCGGCGAAGTGGGCGCGACGTTCCTTTTCACGCGCACGCTTCAGCGCGGCGAGGCTGCGTGCGCGGGCGCCTTCGTCCTCGTTCAGCGCGCGGCTGACGGTGAGCTTGCCCGACTGGCGGCGGTTGTCGCCCGCCTTGTCGCGCGGGTGCACGATCTTCTTGGCCGCGGGTTCGGGGCGCTTGGGCGGCGACGCGACGGGCGTGAAGCGGCGCGGCGCAGGCGCGGCTTCGCGCGCCGGCTCGTCCTTGGCGGCCGGTTCGGCAGCAGCAGCGGGCGCTGCGGCAGGCGCAGGCTCATCAGCCGGTGCAGGCTCGGTCGTGGCAGCCGGCGCAGACGATGCAGCAGCAGCAGCCGCTTCGGCCTTGCGGTTTTCTTCGGCGCGGCGGCGTTCTTCTTCCTGCGCACGCTGGCGAGCCTCGGCCTCACGCTCGGTCTGCTCGGCGAGCATGGCGAGACGCGCCTCTTCGGCCTCGCGCTGCAGGCGAGCAACGCGTTCCTGCGGCGTTTCGTTGGACGCGGCGGGCTTCGGCGCAGGCTTGGGCGCTTCGGCAACGGGCGGCGGCGGCGGCGGTGCGGCCACTTCCACCGGCGCGGGAGCAGCGGCCCCGGCCTCACCGGGCTTGCCCAGGATCTTGCGGCGCTTGACCTCGACCACAACCTTGTTGGTGCGGCCATGGCTGAAGGTCTGCTTGACCTCGCCAGCCTGAACCGCGGTCTTCAGACCCAGCGGCTTGCGGCCCAGCGTCGGTTTGTTTTCGCTATCGCTCATCGGTCAAAACTATCCTTCAAAATCAATCATTCGTCGCATCGGACGAGGTGTTCGTCCGCGCGCTCAATTCGTCTGCCGCAGGTTCGCTACGGCCAAGAAAATGGAGCAGGCGCTCAAGCAGGGCGGTCAATCGCTTTGCCGCGGCTGCGTCGTCGAGCGCCAGATGGACGACATTGTCGCGGCCCAATGCCACAGACAGCGCCATCCGGTCCAGTGGCAAGCGCGTGCCGCCCATGCCCGATCCTTCGGCTTCCATGCCGACGCGCCAGGCCTGATCCAGCTTGCGCGCGCCATCTTCGCTCGCGTCCGAGGCGTGGCCGAGCCAGGCGATCCGGCCCGAACGCGCCTGTTCGGCGATGCGGTCGGAGCCGAGAACCAGCCGGCCCGAACGCAATTCCAGCCCCAGCCGATCGGTGAGCGCGCGCGTTAGCGCGGCTTCGATCTTCTGCGGCAAATCCGCCGGAATGGTCAGCGTCGCGCCCTTGAAGGCCCGCGCCAGCGCGCCTTTGAGCTTGCCCTTGGTAATGGCGGTTTCCAGTTCGGCGCGCGAAACGCCGATCCACGCGCCGCGACCCGGTGCCTTGGCATGAACATCGGGCAGAACGTCACCGTCGGGCGAAATGGCCAGCCGCAGCAAGGCATCGCGCGAACCGTGCTCCCCGCTCAGGATGCACTTCCTCTCCGGATCAGCCGAGGCCGATCCGTGATTCCCGGGCTTCGCAGCCCGTCCAGAGGCGTCGGAACCTAGCGGCTCATTGTGAGGAATCCGCATCAGCGGCCTCCTCTGTGACAGGTTCGGAGGCGCCTTCGTCCTCGAACCAGTGCGCACGCGCAGCCATGATGATTTCGTTGCCCTGCTCTTCGCTCAGGCCATATTCGCCAAGGACGCCGCCCTTGTCTTCGTCGCGGGCCGAGCGGCGCGGTGCCGCACCGTCGCGGCGGCGCTGTTCGGTGCGCTTCTTGGCGATAAGTTCGTCGGTGGCGAGATCGGCCAGATCGTCGAGCGTCTTGATACCGGCCTTGCCGAGCGTGACGAGCATCGCTTCGGTCAGATGCGGCATCTCGGCCAGATCATCCTCGACGCCCAGGGCGCGGCGCTTTTCGCGGTTCGCTTCCTCGCGGCGGTCAAGCGCTTCCTGGGCGCGGCTCTGCAGCTCTTCGGCCAGTTCTTCGTCGAAGCCTTCGATCGTCGCCAGTTCCGCGAGTTCGATGTAGGCGACTTCTTCAAGCTCGCTGAAGCCTTCGGCAACCAGCAGCTGCGACAGGGTTTCATCGACGTCGAGTTCTTCCTCGAACATCTTCGAACGTTCGGCGAATTCCTTCTGGCGCTTCTCGCTCGATTCCGCCTCGGTCATGATGTCGATCTGCGAGCCGGTGAGCTGGCTGGCCAGGCGCACGTTCTGACCACGGCGGCCGATGGCGAGGCTGAGCTGATCGTCCGGGACGACCACTTCGATGCGGCCTTCTTCCTCGTCGATCACCACGCGGCTGACGGTGGCGGGCTGCAGCGCGTTGACCACGAAGGTCGCGGTGTCTTCGCTCCAGGGAATGATGTCGATCTTTTCGCCCTGCAGTTCCTGCACGACGGCCTGAACGCGGCTGCCCTTCATGCCGACGCAGGCACCGACCGGATCGATCGAGCTGTCGCGGCTGATCACGCCGATCTTGGCGCGCGAACCGGGATCGCGGGCAGCGGCCATGATGGTGATCACACCGTCATAGATTTCCGGCACTTCCTGCGCGAACAGCTTCTTCATGAATTCCGGGTGCGCGCGCGACAGGAAAATCTGCGGGCCGCGGTTGTTGCGTTCCACCTTCGAGATGTAGGCACGCACACGTTCGCCGGTACGGGCCACTTCGCGGGGGATCTGCTGATCGCGGCGGATGACGCCTTCGGCGCGGCCGAGGTTGACGATCACGTGGCCGAATTCGACCGACTTGATCGTGCCGACCACGACTTCACCGGCGCGGTCCTTGAATTCCTCGTACTGACGCTCACGCTCGGCATCGCGGACCTTCTGGAAGATCACCTGCTTGGCCGACTGCGCATCGATGCGGCCGAGATCGACCGGCGGCAGCGGATCGACGATGAAGTCGCCAATCTTGGCATCGGCCTGCAGCTTCTGCGCGGCCTTCAGGTCAACCTGCTTGAAGTAGTCTTCGACTTCCTCGACCACTTCGACGACGCGCCACAGGCGCAGGTCGCCGGTGCGCGGATCCAGCTTGGCGCGAATGTCGTTTTCCG
The DNA here is from genome assembly GCA_046063225.1 of Novosphingobium sp. Taxonomy (GTDB): domain Bacteria; phylum Pseudomonadota; class Alphaproteobacteria; order Sphingomonadales; family Sphingomonadaceae; genus Novosphingobium. The sequence continues at coordinate 7,762 of JBJTLW010000096.1, forward strand.
CACCGTAACGGTTGCGGGCCGACTTCTGGATGGCTTCTTCCATCGCTTCGATGACGATCGACTTGTCGATCATCTTCTCGGTCGCGACAGAGTTCGCGATGGCGAGCAGTTCGGCGCGGTTCGCGGAAATCGCACTCATGGATCAGTCTTCCTGTTCTTCGAGAATTTCGTCTGCACCGCTGGTGTCGAGCGGGCGAGTGGCGGCAATCAGCTTGTCGGTCAAGACGAGCTTCGCGGAATGGACGTCGGACAGCGGAAAAGACACTTCGCCCGACTTGCGGTCGTTCAGCACAATGGTTTCGCCATCGAAGGCGGTAATATCGCCCTGCACCGTCTTGCGGTTGCCATCGACCGGCGCCAGCAGCGTTACGCGCGCTTCATGGCCCGTCCAGTCGGCAAAATCCTTGGCGCGGGTCAGCGGACGATCGATGCCCGGCGAGCTGACTTCAAGGCGATAGGCGTCGGCGATCAGCACGTCGCCAGCTTCCTCCAGATCGTCGATCCGGTCGGAAATGCGGTGCGACAGGGCGGCGCACTGATCGATCACCAGCTGGCCGGTTGCCGGATCTTCGGCCATGACCTGCAAGGTGAAGTCCTCGTCACCGATTTCCCCGCCCTTGAAGTATTTCACGCGCACGAGATCGAATCCCAAAGCCTTCACTTCGGGTTCGATCACTTCAACAAGGCGCGCAATATCGGCCATCAAGCACTCCAGTTAGTCCAGCCATATGACAACGCGGTTTCGTGCCGGCCCCTTGCGGCGCCAGCCCCTTCGTTGCTTCACAATGTCGGGATAGCGGCCAGATAGGCGCGCTTTGCATAAAAAGCAAGCGCGGCGAGCATCAGCCCGCCGCAAATGCCGAAAGGTGCGCGCTCAGGTCAGGCCCGGCCGCCACCGGGGCCGCCCGCAGGCGGCCCGAAACCCTGTGCCTTACTGCGCGGCCTTCTTGGTTGCGTCGCTTGCCGCAGACCAATTGGCGTCGTTCTTATCCTTGACGTCGGCAAGGTCGACACCGACGTATTCCTTGGTCACGCCGTTGACGGCGCCGATGGCGCGATCCGTGAAGGATTTCTTGCTGCCTGACGATCCGACAACAGCCACTTCAGTCGATGGGTTCGACGCCCAGGGATTGCTGGGCTGCTCGGCCTTCTTGTTGCCGCCGGCAAACATGAAGCCGGCGCAAGCAATGCCAACGACCAGAACTTTATGACGAACAATCCATTGTGCTACGCGAAACATGCCCAGTCTCCCCGCATGGGAGACCCCCGTCCCCCGCATTTCAGGAACGACCTAGGTAAACCCACGAGGTTACAAGGTTGTTAACTGGCAACCTTATCCATCAAACCATGCTTTTTCATGCAGTGGCGCAGCTGGTCGTAAGTCAAACCCAAGGATTTTGCCGTCTGACGTTGGTTAAAACGGTGTTTCGCCAGATGATGTTCGATTATCGCGCGCTCATGCAGGTCCACCGCGGCGCGCAGATCGGAAACATGATCGTGCGAATTTGGCGCGGATTGTAAACTCGCCGGCGCATTGGATGCGGGCAATTCTGACTGCGGCGATTCCCGGTGCGCCGCCGGCTGCGGCTTCCACGGACTGTCGAATGGATCGAAGACGATGTGCGCCACCGGGCGCGTCCAGTCATCCCAGCGATAGACCGCGCGTTCGATGACATTGCGCAGTTCGCGCACGTTGCCCGGCCACTCGTAGGCGTTGAGACCTGCCCAGGCGAGTTCATCGAAGCCCGGCCAGCTTTCCCATCCCAGTTCGGTCGCCATGCGCCGGCCGAAATAGTCGCACAGCACGGAAACGTCGCCCTCGCGGGCGCGAAGCGGCGGCAGGGTGATCACCTCAAAGCTCAAACGGTCAAGCAGGTCGGCCCGGAAGCGGCCTTCGTCGGCCAGACGCGGCAAATCCTCGTTGGTCGCGGCGACAATTCGGACGTCGACCTGGATCGGCCGCGACGCGCCGATACGCGTCACTTCGCCGTATTCGATCGCGCGCAGCAGACGCTCCTGCGCGCCCATGGAAAGGGTGGCCAGTTCATCAAGGAACAGCGTGCCCTTGTCCGCTTCCTCGAACCGGCCGGCGCGCGCGCGGGTGGCGCCGGTGAAGGCGCCCTGTTCATGGCCGAACAGTTCGGCTTCGATCAGCGTTTCGGGCAAGGCCGCGCAATTGAGCGTGACCATCGGTTCCTGCCAGCGGCGCGACAGCTGGTGGAGGCGTTCGGCAATGAGCTCCTTGCCGGTGCCGCGCTCACCAATGACGAGCACCGGACGGCTGAGTGCCGCCGCGCGACTGGCGCGTTCGACCGCGTCCAGAAAGGCCCCCGACTGGCCGACGAATTGAATGCCGCGCTCCATGCCCAATTGTTAGCGTAATTTCCCAAGTTCCCGCAAGGATTACGACAAGTCGTTTGTCGAAAAGGTGAAGAAGTGGCGGAAATCCGTGGCTGGGACGAATTGGCACGCAGCTTGCGATAACATGAACAAGCCCGACACCGGGCATCGTTCGAAAGGTTAAACACCATGTCACAGCGTCAGTCAGACTCGGCCCAGAACAGCCGCTCTTCGCTTGACCGCGCTATCCTTCTCTCCGTCGCGGCCATGGCCTCGATGAACGTGATTGTGTTCGCCCAGCAGCTTCAGTCAGTCCCCCAGCTTGCCGCGAGCACTCTTGCCGGGCTCGGTCTCGCATGACCGGGCTCGACCCCCTAGGGCCGGATACCCCGGTGCCCCCCGCTGACGGCACGCAGTCCCGCCGTCTCGCCGGGGTTCCGGCCCATTCTTCACAAAATCGGTCGCAGGGCCGTTCCAGTCGCTTCGAAGCCGAAGTAGAACGCCTGCGCACAACGCCAACACCGACTCAGTCATTCGCCACCGGAGCATCATTCATGGGCATTTTTTCCCGCACTCGCGACATCATCGCCGCCAACTTCAGCGACCTGCTCGACAAGGCCGACGATCCGGAAAAGATGATCCGCATGATCATCTTCGAGATGGAGGAAACGCTGGTTGAAGTGCGCGCCTCTGCCGCTCGCACCATCGCCGATCAGAAGGAAATGCACCGCCACACCGTGAAGCTGGACAAGCTCCAGGCCGACTGGGCGGAAAAGGCGCAGCTCGCCCTTTCGAAGGACCGCGAAGATCTCGCCCGTGCCGCTTTGGTCGAAAAGAAGAAGGCCGGCGACATGGCCGACCAGCTGAAGGAAGAGATCAAGGTGCTGGACGATGCCCTGCGCGCCTATGAACTCGACATCGAAAAGCTGCAGACGCGCCTTCGCGAAGCCCGCAGCCGCCAGGGCGCCATCGCCGCCCGGCTGGAAAGCGCGGAAAACCGCGTCCGCCTGCGCACGCTGCTGTCAAGCGAGCGCGTCGATGAAGCCATGGCCCGGTTCGACCAGCTGGAACGCCGCGTCGACTATGCCGAAGGCCGCGCCGATGCGCTGAGCCTGGCCGATGGTCGCAACACGCCGAGCCTGGCGGACGAAATCAACGCCCTCGCCGGGCAGGACAAGGTTGATGAAGAGCTGGAGGCCATGAAGGCCGCGCTCGAAGCCGCAAAGAAGGAGGGCTGATCGCATGGAAGACGCCGTTACCGCCCTTGTCATCATGGGCATCCTGTTCATCGGACTGCCCTGGATCATCTTCCACTACATCACCAAGTGGAAGACCGCCGCCACCCTGACCACGGGTGACGAGGCCCTGCTTGAGGAACTCTACCAGGTCGCCAAGCGTCTCGACGCGCGGATGGACACGGTCGAACGCCTTGTCGCCTCCGACAACCCGGAATTCCGCCCGGCGCGCCTCGTCCACGACCGCGAAACCGACAACCAGCAACTGCGCGAGCTCGAAGGACTGCTCGGCAAGAACGAAAGGATGCCCAAGTGAACAGCCCGCGCACCCGCTTTTATCGCGACAAGATCAACGGCAAGATCTTCGGCGTCTGCTCCGGCATCGCCGACTATACCGGGGTTGATGTTCTGTGGGTCCGGATCGGCATGGTGCTGTTCACCCTGTCCACCGGCTTCGGCATCCCGCTCTACATCATCCTGGCGCTGATCGCCGACAAGAAGCCCGG
>JBJTLW010000097.1:0-16395 GCA_046063225.1 Novosphingobium sp.
GCCCGCGCTCAGGTCGTGCCCGGCTATATCGGCTTTGATGCCACCGCGCCCTCGCTGCATGTCGGGTCGCTGGTACAGATCATGATGCTGCGTCGCCTGCAACAGGCCGGGCACAAGCCGATTGTCGTGATGGGCGGCGGCACGACCAAAGTGGGCGATCCTTCCGGCAAGGATGAAAGCCGCAAGATGCTCACCGCAGAGGGCATCCAGGCCAACATAGCCTCGATCCGCACGGTGTTTGAACGCCTGCTGACATTCGGTGACGGCCCGACCGACGCGGTCATGGTGGATAATGACGAGTGGCTTTCCGCGCTCGGCTATGTCGATCTGCTGCGCACCGTTGGCCCGCACTTCACCATCAACCGTATGCTCACCTTCGATTCGGTGAAGCTGCGGCTTGATCGCGAGCAGCCGCTGACTTTCCTCGAATTCAACTACATGATCCTGCAGGCTTACGATTTCCGCGAGCTTGCCCTGCGCCACGGATGCCGCCTGCAGATGGGCGGTTCGGACCAGTGGGGCAACATCATCAACGGGATCGAACTGACCCGCCGCATGGAAGGGCGTGAACTGTTCGGTCTGACTACGCCGCTGCTGACCACCGCCGATGGCGCGAAGATGGGCAAGACGGCGGCGGGTGCGGTCTGGCTCAACGAAGATCAACTTCCGGCCTAAGATTTCTGGCAATACTGGCGCAACGCCGATGACCGCGATGTCGGCCGCTTCCTGCGCCTGTTCACCGATTTGCCGCTCGATGAAATTGCCCGGCTCGAATCGCTCCAGGGCAGCGAGATCAACAGCGCCAAGATCGTCCTGGCCAACGAAGTCACGCGCCTGTGCCGTGGTGAAGAGGCGGCAAAGGCTGCGGAAGCAACGGCTTCGGCCACCTTTGCCGGCGGCGGACTGGGCCAGGATCTGCCGGTGCTTGCCCTGCCCGCAGAGGGAATCGGCATTGTCGACGCCCTGGTCGGGATCGGGTTTGCCGCCAGTCGTGGTGAAGCCAAGCGACTTATTTCCGGTGGTGGTGCACGCGTCGATGGTGAAGTCGTGACCGACGAAAACGCCATCATAACAGGTGATTGCGAGGTTCGTATCTCGTCGGGAAAGAAGAAACACGGGGTTCTTCGCCCGGTCTGAAGCGTGAAAATGTTTCCGCGTTTTACTCTTTTTTCGCCATTTCCCGGCAAAACCCTGCCGGAAGGGCGCTTGTACAGGAGTGAACGCCGGCGATGCCAGTTGGAGCACAACTCACCGTAACGGATATGCGCCGCGCTGCGCGTCATCCCGTCGATCACAAGGTGATCGGCGAGCACCGTCGTCTCGGTGATTTGCACCTGCATATCGTCAACATTTCTGCGCACGGTTTCATGGTAGACGGCGACCTGGGCCTAACGCGTGGCGAACGTGTCGTCATTCGCCTGCCCCACGTCGGCCGCATCGAGGCCCATCTGATCTGGGCAACGGAGGGGCGCTGCGGCTTCCAGTTCGAGCGCATCGTTCGTCCGGATGACTTTTTCGCGCTGATCGATACGTTGCAACCGAACCCGCGCCTGCGCCGTTCGCGTTAAGCCCGGCTTTACCGCCCCAAATCACGGCTCTGCTTGGCAAGGCGTTCAGTCGCTGCCATTGATTGCGGGTGAGTGAACCAACCTCCCCCGCGCAAATCCCCGCGTTCCGTCTCATCTGGCTTTCGCGCTTCTGCGCGGTGATCGCGACGACGGGCATGGTCGTCATTCTCGGCTACCAGATCTACGAAGTCGCCCGCAGCGAATATGGCATGAGCATTGCCGACGCCTCGTTCCTGCTCGGCCTGCTGGGTCTGGCGCAATTCCTGCCCTATGCTTTGCTGAGTCCGGTGTCTGGCGTTGTGGCTGACCGTTTCGATCGGCGGCGTACGGCCATGATGGCGACGGCGCTGGACATGACGATTGCCCTTGCTCTCGCCGTTGTCGCCTTCAATGGTGTGCATTCGCTGCCGGTTCTCTTTGCCCTTGCTGCCGCGCACGGTGCGGCGCGCGTGTTCCTTGGACCCTCGCTGAGCGCGCTGGTACCCAACGTCGTGCCAAAAACCCTGATCCCGCGCGCCGTCGCGCAGAGTTCCACGGCATGGCAGTTCGGCGCTCTTGCCGGGCCGACCATCGCCGGCCTGCTCTATGGCGCAGCAAGCTATGCGCCCTACGCGCTGTCCTCCGTGCTGTTGTTGATATCGTGCGGCGCATTGCTGGCCATGGGTCCTGTGGCTCAGACCCGGTCCAGCGCCGAGGTCCATCCGATCCGGCAGATCATCGAAGGGTTCCAGTTCCTGCGCGGCAACCGCTTCCTGCTCGGCTGCGTCACGCTGGACATGTTCGCCGTTCTGCTCGGCGGCGCCACGGCGTTGCTGCCCGTGTTCGCGCGCGATATCCTGCACGTCGGCTCGGAAGGTCTGGGCCTGATGCGGGCCATGCCGGGCGCTGGCGCGGCCGTAGTGGCGTTTTTTCTGTCGTGGAAGCCCATCGAGCGCGAGGTCGGCATGAAGATGCTGCTGGGCGTCGGCGCCTATGGTGCGGCAACGGTGGGCTTTGGCCTGTCGACCAATTTCCTGTTCTCGCTCGCCTGCCTGGCGGCGCTGGGTGCGGCGGACATGGTGTCGGTTTTCATCCGCAGCGCGCTGGAACAACTGTCCACGCCGGACGAGATGCGCGGGCGTGTCGGCGCGATTTCCGGGCTGTTCATCTCGGCGTCGAATGAACTGGGCGAAATGCAGTCCGGCACCGCCGCCGCGCTGCTTCACAGCGCCGTGGCCGCGGTTGTATTTGGCGGTGTTGGCGCCATATTCATCACCGTTGCCTGGGCGGTTATCTTCCCGGAACTCAAGAACGCCCGAACGTTCGCACCGCAAAATCGCGAAAAGGAGCAAGCGCCATGAAGGCCGATTCAATCCTCGCCACCATCGGCAATACCCCGCACATCCGCCTCAGCCGGCTGTTCCCGGATCACGAAGTGTGGATCAAGTGCGAGCGCGCTAATCCGGGCGGATCGATCAAGGACCGTATCGGCCTTGCCATGATCGAAGCGGCCGAGGCGGATGGCAGCCTCACGCCGGGCGGGACCATTGTCGAGCCGACCAGCGGCAACACCGGCATTGGCCTCGCCATGGCGGCGGCGGTCAAGGGCTACAAGCTGATCCTCGTCATGCCCGAATCGATGTCCATCGAACGGCGTCGGCTGATGCTGGCCTATGGCGCCACCTTCGATCTGACGCCGCGGGAAAAGGGCATGAAGGGCGCCATCGAGCGCGCCCGCGAACTGCTGGCCGAAATCCCCGGCAGCTGGATGCCGCAGCAGTTTGAAAACCCGGCTAATATCGAGGTTCATGTCCGCACCACGGCGCAGGAAATCCTTGCCGATTTCGCAGACACGCCGGTCGATGCCCTGATCACGGGCGTCGGCACCGGCGGGCACCTGACGGGCTGCGCGGAAACGCTGAAGAAAGCCTGGCCCGAGATGAAGGCCTATGCCGTGGAGCCGACGCTTTCGCCGGTGATTTCCGGCGGCCAGCCCGCGCCGCACCCCATTCAGGGGATTGGCGCCGGGTTCATTCCGGGCAACCTGCACACGCAGGCCATCGATGGCGCGATCCAGGTCGATCCGGCCGATGCCAAGGAATGGGCGCGCCAGTGCGCCACCAGGGAAGGCATGCTGGTGGGCATCAGTTCAGGCGCAACCCTCGCCGCTATCGCGCAGAAGTTGAAGGAGCTGCCGGCCGGTAGCCGCGTGCTCGGCTTCAACTACGATACCGGCGAGCGCTACCTTTCGGTGCCGGATTTCCTGCCGGAATGACCACACTGGAACGGGTCGACTACGCCGATGGCGCCACCGGGCTGACCGGCTGGCTCGCCCGTCCTCAGGGCGCGCCGCGTGGGGCGATGGTCGTGTTCCCGACCATCGCCAATGTCACCCCGGCGATTGAGCGCCGCGCGCAGATGCTGGCTGACGCCGGTTTTGTCGCGATGATTGCCGATTTCTATGGCGAGCCGGTGCCGAGCTTCGAAGCTTCGCGCCCCTTGGCGGATAGGCTTCGCGCAGATGTTGATGTCTATCGCCAGCGCCTTGTGGCCGCACATGCGGCGCTGCGTAGTCAGCCAGGGGTAGAAGGCCTGCCCATCGGCGCCATCGGCTATTGCATGGGCGGTCAGGCGGCGCTGGAACTTGCTCGCACCGGTGCGGACCTGGCGCTTGTCGCAAGTTTCCACGGCATCCTTTCAACCGGCCGGAAGGCGGATTGCCCCATCGCCCCGCGCATTCTGGTGTGCCACGGCGATGCCGATCCGATGGTGCCGCGCGAACAGGTTCTGGGCTTCTGGGAAGAAATGGATGCCGTCCAGGCCAACTGGCATTTTCACGCCTACAGCGGCGTGAAGCACGGCTTCACCGACCCCGGAAGCGATGCGCGTGGCATGGCCGCCATCGCCTACGACGCGAGTGCGGACAGACAATCGTGGGCCGCGCTGATGGGCCTGTGCGACGAGATTCTTGCCTAGGCCGCCTTACCCGGAACCTCCCAGACGATCGGCAGGTTGCGGATCGACAGCAAGAATGGGAAGACCGTCGTGTCTGTTCCTTCCTTCACCGTGAACGGGCCGATCCGCTTGAACCATTCATCCAGCAGGATGCGCAATTCGCGCCGGGCAAGCGGTGCGCCCAGGCACAGGTGGACACCGCCGACGAAGGTGAAATGCCGGTTTGCCTTGCGCGCCGGATTGAAGGTGCGCGGATCTTCGAACCGGGCCGGATCGAAATTGCCCGACGGGTTGAGACACTGGAACGTGTCGCCCGCCTTGATCTGCAGACCGTGCCATTCGAAGTCGCATTTCGCGGTTCGGGTGGAACTGAGAATCGGCTGCGTGCGGAGAAATTCCTCGACCGCCGTCGGGATCAGTTCCGGATCGGCGCGCAAGGCCTCCTGAATTCGCGGTTCGAGTGCCATGCGACGGAACATCTGGCTGATCGTGGCAGCTACCGTGTCGAGGCCGCCAAGCCAGAGGAACCAGACCATGCCGATCTTTTCATCGTCGGTCAGCGCCCGGCCCTCGATCGTGCCGTTAACGATGGCTGAGACGAGTCCGTCGTCCGGATTGGCTTCTTTCTCGGCAATGAAGCCGCGCAGAAAATCGAGCACGGATCGCAGCGCCCAGGCCATCTTTTCGTGGCTGCCGCCGTGCAGGATGTTCCATTCCCATTCGAGGAATTCCTCGAACATGGCCGGCGGAAAGCCCATCAGGCCCATGAAGATGCGCACCGGATAGACCCTGCCAAAATCGTAGGCGATATCGACCTCGCCCTTGTTCTGGAATTCCTCGATCATCTCGACAACGACGGCGCGGATCTGATCCTGCATCTTGTTCAGCCGCGAGGGCGAGAAATGCGGCATCAGGAACAGTCGGTACTTCGCATGGTCCGGCGGATCGATCGCCAGCGGGATCGAGGGGAAGGTTTCCCCGATCATCCGCTGGAATTCGGCCGTACCCTTGTTCGAGAAATAGTCGTTGTCGGAATAGACGCGGTTGATGTCGTCGTAATGGGTAACCACCCAGGTGCCACGTCCGCCTCCAGCCCCGCCCGAGGCGCCGACCTGAAGGTTGTTGGGCGATGCGGCCTGGTAAAGCAGCGGCGGCACATCGGAGCCGGATAGCCAGCCGCAGGGCTCATACGGATCGACAAGATCGTTGGGCATCATGCCCGAAGCCCAGCCCAGATCGACGACCAGTTCGGCCGGAACATGATCGGGCGCGGGCCAGTCCACCCGCATTTCGGCTACCGATTTCGGATACATGGCGCTTTCTCTCCCATTCTCGTGAGAGAGATGCCAGTGGCGGGGCGGACAGGCAACCGGTCCGCCCCAAGATCACCACGGGGATGCTGCGTCAGGCCGTCGCGAAGGCTTCGAGCGGCAAGGACATCATCGTGTCGCTGCCGGATTCCATCTTGCGACGCAGCGCACCGGCATCCGGCGTGAAGCGTTCGCCATAATACTTGGCAGTGACCAGCTTGGCTTCGTAGAATGCCGTGTCGCTGGTGCCGGCGGCCAGCGTTTCCGCCGCGACCGTGCCCATGCGCAGCCACATCAGGCCCAACGTGACGATGCCCATGATGTGCATGTAATGGTGCGCACCGGCCCCGGCGTTGTTCGGGTTCGCCATGCCGTTCTGCATCAGCCACATGGTCGCCGCCTTCAGTTCCCCGTTGGCCTTGGCCACGCGCTCGGCAAGGTCGGCCACCTTGTCATTGCCCTTCGCAGCCTCACACTCCTTGTCGACCATGGCGAAGAAGGCCTGGATCGCCTTGCCGCCGTTCATGGCGAGCTTGCGGCCGACGAGATCCATCGCCTGCACGCCGTTCGCGCCTTCGTAGATCATGGCAATACGGGCATCGCGGACGAACTGGCTCATGCCGTGTTCCTCGATATAGCCGTGGCCGCCAAACACCTGCTGCATGTTGACCGCGGTGTCGAAACCCTTGTCCGTGCCATAGCCCTTGATGACCGGGGTGAGCAGGCTGATCAGCGCGTCGGCGTCGGCGCGCTCCTCTTCGCTGGCCGACTTGTGGGCCAGATCGACGAGCAGGCCGCCCCACATGGCCAGCATGCGCATGCCTTCGGTGAAGGCCTTGGCGTCCATCAGCATCCGGCGAACATCGGGGTGGACGAACAGCAGATCCGCCTTTTGCTCGGGATCGGTCGGCCCGGTCAGCGCGCGGCCCTGGCGGCGTTCGCCGGCATAGGCAACCGCGTTCTGGTAGGCGGCTTCAGCCTGGCCCAGTCCCTGGATGCCAACACCGATACGTGCGGCGTTCATCATGATGAACATGGCGGCAAGGCCCTTGTTCTCCTCGCCAACCATCCAGCCCTTGGCGCCGTCATAGTTCAGCACGCAGGTGGCATTGCCGTGAATGCCCATCTTGTGTTCGATCGACCCACAGGACACCGCGTTTCGCTCGCCCGGATTGCCATCGGCGTCGAGCAGGAACTTGGGAACGATGAACAGCGAGATGCCCTTGACCGAATCAGGCGCGTCCGGCGTCTTGGCCAGCACCAGATGGATGATGTTCTCGGTCAGGTCGTGTTCGCCGGCCGAGATGAAGATCTTGGTCCCCGAGATCGCATAGGATCCATCGCCATTCGGCACGGCCTTGGTGCGGATCATGCCGAGATCGGTGCCGCAATGCGGCTCTGTCAGGTTCATCGTGCCAGACCACTGGCCGCTGATCATCTTGGGCAGATAGGTCTGCTGCTGTTCGGGCGATCCCTTGGCCTTGACCGCCGCGACCGCGCCGCTGGTCAGCCCGGAATACATGGCGAATGACTGGTTGGCGGAAACGAGGTATTCCTCAAGCAGCAGGCCAAGCACGTGCGGCATCCCCTGTCCGCCCAGCTCTTCCGGTTGCGAGAGCGTACCCCAGCCCGATTCGACAAAAGCGCTGTAGGCTTCCTTGAAGCCCTTGGGCGTCGTCACCGTTCCGTCAGGATGGCGCTTACAGCCTTCCTGATCGCCGGAAAGGTTAATCGGAGCAACGACTTCGGAGACGAACTTGCCAAGTTCTTCCACCACCGTATCAACCGTATCCGCGCTCGCATTTTCGAACCCGGGCAGATTGCCGTAGGTTTCCAGCTTGAGCACTTCGTTGATGACGAAGCGCGAATCGCGGGTCGGTGCCTTGAAGGTTGGCATGGATCAGGTCCTCTTTCGGTCAGGATTTCTTGAGGGGAAGTTCGAGCGATTCGATCTGCTCGACGAAGGATGAAAGCTCGGCAATCGCGGCATCAAGATCGGCGCGCTGGCTTTCCATAAGGGCGATGCGGGCGCGGCACTTTTCTGCTGTCACCCGGCGCTGCTCCACCCGGCCGTCGCCCAGATCGTACAGGTCGATCATCTCGCGCACTTCCGACAGGCTGAAACCCACGTTCTTCGCGCGGAGGATCCACGCGAGTCGTGCCCGGTCCCGCTTCGAATAGATGCGTGTCAGACCCTGCCGCGTGGGCGAGATCAGGCCTTCGTCCTCGTAGAAACGCAGCGCGCGCGCCGTAACGCCGAACTCCGCCGTGAGGTCCGAAATGGTGAAATTTTCGCGCTCGAGCGCATCGGGCCGCTCAAGATGAGCGCCTGCATGAGGAAGGATTGCGAGACTTGCCATGCCCCGCAAGCTATATTCCCTTTACGTAAACGTCAACTCAAATGCGTGTGAGCGAATTGCCGTCCACCTTGCGATAGAAACAACTGGGCGCAAGCGTATGGCACGCCGGCCCAGCCGGCTCGCAACGAAGAACGAGCGCGTCCTGGTCGCAATCAACGAGGATCTCGCTCACCTTGAGCACGTGTCCCGAGCTTTCCCCCTTCTTCCAGAGCCGCCCGCGGGACCGCGAATGGAAATGCGCAAATCCGGTTTCCTGCGTCATGCGCAGGGCTTCAGCGTCCATGTGCGCCAGCATCAGCACCGTGCCGTCCGACGCGTCGACTGCGACGGCGGTCAAAAGCCCTGCCGTATCGTACTTGGGCAGGAATTGCGTGCCCTGTTCGCGGTCGGCGCTCTGGGAGTCGGCCATCATCAATCCTTCAATTTGCGTAAGCTGGCGGAAATTGCTTGTTGCAGGATAACCACAGATGCGCGGCAAAATCCACGCCGCCGACGCTTCGCCCTTTCCTTTGACGTCATCATCAGGGAAATAGCGCGTGCAGCTGGGAGGCTGCCCCGCCAAACAAGGCGGCGTCGTCAAGACGCCAAGGTGCAGGGAAAGGTATCGATCGCCGCAACGCAGGCAGGTCGAACCGGAAAATGAGGGATAGGGCGAGGTAAGCGTGGGGGCGCTTGCCGACACCGGGGAACCGGCGCTCCAGAGTTTCGTCACGAGAACGCCCGGAGCTTCGGTTCCGGGCGTTTTCGTTTATGCGGCGTCCGCGTGCGGCAAGGCTTCGTCCAGCACCCGCGCAAAGCAGGCGATGCGCACCTCGCTGGCGCCGCCCCGCTTCAGCGCCGCAACGCAGGCATCGGTCGTGGCGCCGCTGGTTAGCACATCGTCAACAAGCAGGATGCGCGCGCCGCGCAGGTCTGCCATCCGGCGCGGGTTGATGCCGATGGCTCCCGAAAGCGCCCTTGCACGCGCTTTGCGGCCCAACCCGCCGAGCACAGGAGTCGCCTTCTTGCGCTCCAGACCGTCTACGAGCAGTCGGCTGCCGCGAACGCGCGCGATCTCGCGCCCTAACAGCGCGGCTTGATTGAACCCCCGTCGCCACAGACGCCAGCGATGCAGCGGGACAGGAACGACGATCCAGTCGGGTCCGATATCGGCCAGTTTCGCCAGCATCAGCCGCGCCAGCATGGGAGCCAGCGCAATGCGGTGGCCGTATTTGAAAGCCAGCACCAGCCGGCGTGACGTATCGTTGTACAGGGTGCCGGCGGCGATGCCGTCGTGCTGCGGCGGATCGGCCATGCACGGCGCGCATAGCGACCCTGGTGCGATGGGATCAGGAAAAGGCCGCTGGCACGACGCGCAACTCGGTTCGCCGGGTATGGCCAGTTCGCTCCAGCACGCGCTGCACAGGCCCGATTGTTCCGAAAGGGCGGCCCCGCAAAGCGGGCAGCGCGGCGGAAAGATCAGGTCGACGACGGGGGCAATGGCGGCAGGGACGTGCATCGCTGCGGACTATCGCTTGCGCTTGCCCAGCGCGCAAGGCAGGAGCCGCGCATGGCTCCTTCCGCCCCGCCCCAGATCTTCTCACCACGCCGGCGCGCCATGGCGCTTGCGCGGTGCCGGGTGTTGCAGGGCCTAGCGGATGCGGCTCGGTTCCTCGCGGATGATGCGGCCGAAGATCTGCTCGATCGCATGGCGTTCCTGCGCCACGCACCGACACGCGCTTTCCTGGCTGGCGATCTTTCCGGTACGCTGGCACGGGCGCTGGCCGCACAAGATTGCGTGGTGGAACAACGCGAGAGGGACGAAGTCGATTTCGAACGACCATGGACGGACACCGGCTATGACCTGATCGCGCTGTTGTTCACGCTCGATCACGTCAACGACCTGCCCGGTGCGCTGATCCACGCGCGAAACGCGCTTGCGCCGGGAGGGCTGGCCTTTGTCACCGTTCTGGGTGCAGGCAGCCTGCCCGTTCTGCGGGAAGTCATGTTTGCGGCCGATGGCGATCGTCCCGCCCCCCGCCTGCACCCGCAAATCGACGTGCGCGCCGGTGGGCAGTTGCTCCAGCGCGCCGGGTTTGCCGATCCGGTGGTCGACAGTCGCAGCCTCAAGGTGCGCTATGGACGGCTTGAGAGCCTTGTTCGCGATCTGCGGGCACAGGCGCTTGGCAATGTGCTGGCCGATGCGGGACCGGCACTGAGCCGCGCTGCCTTTGATCGCGCGCGGCAGGCCTTCGCGGATCAAGCAGATGACGAAGGCCGCGTGACCGAGACCTTCGAAATCCTGTCGCTCAGCGGTTGGAAACCGCGCGCCGCGTCACTGTGATGCGGCCAGCGCAGCCTGCGCCGCGGCCAGCCGGGCGATCGGCACGCGATAGGGCGATGCGCTGACGTAATCGAGGCCCTGCCCTTCGCAAAAAGCGATGGATGCCGGATCGCCGCCATGTTCGCCGCAGATGCCCAGCTTGATATCCGGGCGGGTTGCCCTGCCCCGTTCCGCCGCAAGGCTGACAAGCTGCCCCACGCCTTCGACGTCAAGACTGACGAAGGGATCGCGCGCAAAGATGCCCTGTTCGACATAGACTGGCAGGAACTTGCCCGCATCGTCGCGGCTGAGGCCCAGGGTGGTCTGAGTCAGGTCATTGGTGCCGAACGAGAAGAATTCGCCCGCCTTGGCGATCTCGCCCGCCATCAGCGCGGCGCGCGGCAGTTCGATCATGGTGCCGACGTGGTACGACAGCGTGCGCCCCTTTTCGGCAAAGACAGCCGCTGCCGTGCGGTCCACCAGAGCTTTCAGGATTTCCAGCTCACGCGCGGTGGCGACCAGCGGGATCATCACTTCCGGAACAGGCGCCTCGCCGGCCGCAGCCACATCACAGGCCGCCTCGAAAATGGCGCGGACCTGCATTTCGTAGATTTCCGGGAAGGTGATGCCGAGGCGGCAGCCGCGATGGCCCAGCATCGGGTTGAATTCGTGCAGTTCCCCGGCGCGGCGCTTCAGCGTTGGCACGCCGATGCCAATGGCTTCGGACAGTTCGTCAAACTCCGCATCGCCATGCGGCAGGAATTCATGCAGCGGCGGATCGAGCAGGCGGATCGTCACCGGCAGGCCGGCCATCACCTCGAAAATCGCCTGAAAATCGGCGCGCTGTTCGGGCAACAGCTTGGCAAGGGCGGCGCGGCGGCCGGCCTCGTCCTCGGCCAGGATCATCTGGCGGACGGCGGAAATGCGCGCATCGTCGAAGAACATGTGCTCCGTGCGGCACAGGCCTATGCCCTCCGCCCCGAACTGGCGCGCTGTGCGGCAATCGTCAGGCGTTTCAGCGTTGGTGCGCACGTTCATGCGGCGGTGCCTGTCCGCCCATTCCATGAGCGTGCCGAAGTGGCCGACAAGTTCCGGCTCAATGGTCGGCACCTTGCCCGCCATGATCTGCCCGGTCGCGCCGTCGAGGGTGATGACATCGCCCTCCTTCAATTCACGTCCGCCGATCTTGAGCGTGCGCGAGGGCATGTCGATGGAAACGCAGCTGGCGCCCGAAACGCAGGGGCGGCCCATGCCGCGCGCCACGACGGCGGCGTGGCTGGTCATGCCGCCGCGCGCTGTGAGGATACCCTTGGCGGCGTGCATGCCGTGAATGTCTTCAGGACTGGTCTCGACGCGCACCAGAATGACCGCATCGCCGCGTTCGGCGCGCTTTTCCGCCGTATCGGCATCGAGCACGATCGCGCCCGAAGCCGCGCCGGGGCTGGCTGGAAGGCCAGTGCCGAGCACATCGCGTGGGGCATCGGGATCGAGTGTCGGATGCAGCAGCTGGTCGAGCGCCATGGGATCTACGCGGGCAATCGCGGTTCCCTCGTCAATCAGGCCTTCTTCGACCATTTCGACCGCCATGCGCAGCGCTGCCTTGGCCGTGCGCTTGCCGCTGCGGGTCTGCAGCATCCACAGCTTGCCGCGTTCCACCGTGAATTCGATGTCCTGCATGTCGCGGTAGTGCTTTTCGAGCAGGTCGAACACGGCCGCCAGTTCGGCATAGGCTTCCGGCATGGCCGCTTCCATCGAGAGCTGCTTGGCCCCTGCCCGCTCGCGAGCAGCTTCGGTAAGGTATTGCGGGGTGCGGATGCCGGCGACCACGTCCTCCCCCTGAGCGTTGACCAGCCATTCGCCGTAATAGGCACGCTCGCCCGTGGCGGGGTCGCGGGTGAAGGCAACGCCGGTCGCCGAGGTATCGCCCATGTTGCCGAAGACCATGGCTTGGACGTTCACCGCCGTGCCCCAGTCTCCCGGAATGTCGTTCAGGCGGCGATAGACCTTGGCGCGGTCCGAATCCCAGGAATCGAACACCGCCCGGATCGCGCCCCACAGCTGCTCGTGCGGGTCCTGCGGGAAATCGCGGCCCAGTTCGCTGCGGACGATGGACTTGTATTCGGCCACCAGCGTCTGCCAGTTCTCTGCGTCCATCTCAACATCGGCGTAGAAGCCGTTGTCTTCCTTCGCGATTTCAAGCGCGTCTTCGAACAAATGATGATCGAGGCCGAGCACCACGTCGGAATACATCTGGATGAACCGGCGGTAGCTGTCCCAGGCGAAACGGGCATCGCCCGACGCGTTGGCGAGGCCTTCGACCGTCGCATCGTTGAGGCCAAGGTTCAGCACCGTGTCCATCATGCCCGGCATCGAAACCCGCGCGCCGGATCGGACGGAGACGAGCAGCGGATCGGCGGCATCGCCAAAGCGCTTGCCGACGGCGCGCTCGATATCGGCCAGCGCCTCGGCCACTTCGGCCTTCAGTCCGGCGGAAAAATCCCCGCCGTCCGCCAGATAGCGCACGCACTGTTCGGTGGTGATGGTAAAGCCGGGAGGCACCGGCAGGCCGATGCTGGCCATTTCAGCAAGGTTTGCCCCCTTGCCGCCAACGATCGTCTTGTCACGGCTGCGCGCGTCGTTGCTGACGGCGCCGCCACCGAACGGATAAACCTGAGCATTCATCGGGACTGCATTTCCTCACAAGGTGACACTTGGGTTGGACACACTGGACACAGTCCTGGGGAGAAACTGCTACCCTTCAATCCGGCTGAAATCGGCCACGCCGTGCACCGCATCGCGGAACTGCGAAAGCAGGCCGAGACGGGCGTTGCGCTTGGCGGGATCGGCATCGTTGACGGTGACCTCATCGAAAAAGGCGTCGATGGGTGCCCGCAAGCTGGCAAGCGCGGCCATGGCCCCGGCAAAGTCTTCCGCCTCCACCGCAGCCGCAGCGCGCGGACCGGCCTGATCCAGCGCATCGACCAGCGCCTTTTCGGCCGGATCGCGGTCATAGGACAGAGCGATTTTCTCGCCCCCGCTATAGGATTCCTTCTTCAGGATATTCGCCGCGCGCTTGTAGCCGGCGAGGAGGTTCTTGCCGTCTTCGGTGCCGACAAAGGCCTGAAGCGCATGGACGCGGGCGAGCAGGCGGACGAGATCGTCCTCCCCGCCAAGCGCGAACACGGCATCGATCAGATCGTGGCGGACACCGGCTTCCTTCTGCTGAACCTTGAGCCGGTCGGCGAAGAAGGAGAGAACATCGCCCTCACCAATGTTGAAACGCAATCCGTTGGCAGTGACGATCTGGATGATGCCCAGGGCCGCGCGTCGAAGCGCAAAGGGGTCTTTCGATCCAGTGGGTTTTTCATCAATGCCGAAGAATGAGCGGATCGTATCCAGCTTGTCCGCCAGCGCCACCGCAACCGTCACCGGCGCGGTCGGCACATCGTCGCCCTGTCCGACCGGCTTGTAGTGATCGGCAATGGCATCGGCCACGGCATCGGGTAGACCTTCGGCGCGGGCGTAATAGCCGCCCATCAGGCCTTGCAGTTCGGGGAATTCGCCGACCATCTCGGTGACGAGATCGGCCTTGCACAGCTGTGCCGCCTGCCGTGCCAGAGCAGGATCGCAGTTCGGCACGATCTCTTCACTGGCGAGCCATTCGGCCAGCTTCGCCACGCGCTCGACCTTGTCGGCAACAGTGCCCAGCTTTTCGTGGAAGGTGATCCGCAACAGCTTTTTGGCCTGCTCAGCCAGCGTCGTCTTGCGGTCCTGCTGCCAGAAAAAGCGCGCGTCGCTGAGGCGGGCGGCGAGGACCTTGCGGTTGCCGGCGACGATGCCCGCGCCGCCGTCGGTAGCCTCGATATTGGCAGTGCAGACGAAGGCGTTGGCAAGCTTGCCCGCCGCGTCCTCGCAGACGAAATACTTCTGGTTGGTGCGCGCGGTGAGCTGGATCACTTCGGGCGGCACTTCGAGGTATTCCTCGTCAAACCGGCCGAGCAGCGGCACCGGCCATTCGGTAAGCCCCGCATTCTCGATGACCAGGCCTTCGTCTTCAACCAGCACCAGCCCTGCCGCTTCGGCAGCCGCATGCGCGCGGCTGCGGATCAGGTCCTGCCGCTCGACGTGATCGACGATGACGTG
This sequence comes from Novosphingobium sp., assembly GCA_046063225.1. Classification (GTDB taxonomy): domain Bacteria; phylum Pseudomonadota; class Alphaproteobacteria; order Sphingomonadales; family Sphingomonadaceae; genus Novosphingobium. The sequence goes on from JBJTLW010000097.1 coordinate 14,618, forward strand.
GCAGGCGCGCAGCTTTTCCTGATAGTCCGCTGCGCCGCCGATGGTGATTTCCCCTGGCGCATGGAAGCGGTGGCCGCGCGTGGCATAACCCGATGCGATGCCGCCGATTTCGCAGGCGACAAGGTCTTCCCCGAAGATAGCGACAATGCCGGAAAGCGGGCGCACCCAGCGCAGGCTTTCGGTGGTGATCGATGCGGCGCCCCAGCGCTGGCTCTTGGGCCAGGGAAAGGCGCGGATAATGGCGGGAATGGCCTCTGCCAGCACGTCCGCGGTGGCGCGGCCCGGCTTTTCATTAATGGCGAAAAGCACGCCGTCACGTTCAACCAGTTGATCCTCGGTGAGGCCAGTCTTGCGCAGGAAGCCTTCGAGCGCCTGCGGCGGCGCGCCGACGCGCGGGCCTTTGACTTCCTCGGAAACGGCGGCGGTCGCCAGTGGCAGGCCGCGTGCAATCAGGGCAAGGCGGCGCGGTGTGGACCAGACGGTAACTTCGCCCACGGCAACGCCAGCAGCGTCCATTTCCTTGCGGAACAGCTTTTCGAGGTCAGCGCGCGCGCCGGCCTGCATTCGGGCCGGGATCTCCTCCGAGCGGAGTTCGAGCAGAAAGTCTTTCACAGGCTCCACTCCGGATAGTCCTTCGCCCACTGGTCCTTGTTCTTCTCGATCCAGGCCTGGCACGATCCCTTGGCGAGATCGCGCACGCGGCCCATGTAGCTGGCGCGTTCCTGCACCGAAATAACGCCGCGCGCCTGCAACAGGTTGAACAGGTGGCTGGCCTCGATCGCCTGGTCATAGGCGGCCAGGGGCACTTCGGCCTCGATGCACCGCTTGCACTCGGCCTCGGCATTGCGGAAGCCCTGGAACAGCTGTTCGGTATCGGCGACCTCGAAGTTCCACTTCGAATGCTGGCGCTCGTTTTCAAGGAAGACGTCGCCGTAGGTCACGCCTTCGTTGTTGAAGCGCAGGTCGTACACGTTGTCGACGCCCTGGATGTACATGGCGAGGCGTTCGAGGCCATAGGTAAGCTCGCCCGCCACCGGCTTGCAGTCAAACCCGCCCATCTGCTGGAAATAGGTGAACTGGGTGACTTCCATGCCATCGCACCAGACCTCCCAGCCCAGCCCCCATGCGCCCAGCGTCGGGCTTTCCCAGTCATCCTCGACAAAGCGGATGTCGTGCGCCAGCGGATCGACGCCGATCACGCCAAGGCTTTCCAGATAAAGCTCCTGAAGGTTGTCAGGGCTTGGCTTCATGATCACCTGATACTGGTAATAGTGCTGAAGCCGGTTCGGATTTTCGCCATAGCGGCCGTCGGTTGGCCGGCGGCTGGGCTGGACATAGGCCGCGTTCCAAGGCTGCGGGCCGAGCGAGCGCAGCGTGGTTGCCGGGTGGAACGTCCCCGCCCCCACGCGCATGTCATAAGGTTGCAGGATCAGGCAGCCCTTGGCGCTCCAGAACGAATGGAGGCGCAGGATCATGTCCTGAAAGCTGAGCGGCGTGTCGTTTAAGGCTGCCATAACCCGCGCCCTTTGGCGGATAGCGCGGCGCAAATCAACCTGCGGGGGCCGCGATTTATCGCCGATGTCAGGTTCTCTTGACATGTCAGAGAATCGCGACTAAATGTCATCTATACCTGACACAATGACAGGTATGTGAGACTCTACATCTCTATCCGAAAGGAAATACCCGATGCTTATCCGTGCTTCGATCCTGTCGCTTGGCCTTGCCCTTACCACTGTTCCCGCTCTGGCGGACAGCAGCAGCGATGCCGTTTCGATCAC
>JBJTLW010000098.1:0-11448 GCA_046063225.1 Novosphingobium sp.
CAAACATGTTTTGATGCAGCGCACAGGAGCAGGAGGCGCCGGTCTCAATCGCCGGCGGGGAGGGCCATGTCGCAGGGCGTCGCCGAGCTCCTCCTTCACTGCACCGCAGATCGCGTCGACCACCTGTTCGACCTGCCCGGCATCGTCGCCTTCGGCCATGACCCGGATCACCGGCTCGGTGCCGGACGGGCGGATCACCAGCCGGCCCTTGCCCGCCAGCTGCGCTTCGGCGTCGGCGATCACGGCCTTGACCCGCTCGTGATCGAGCGGCTTGCCACCGGCGAAGCGCACGTTCTTCAGCAGCTGCGGCACGGGATCGAACAGGTGGAGCAGTTCGCTGGCGCGCTTGCCCGACTGGACCAGCGCGGCCAGCACCTGAAGCGCCGCCACAGTGCCGTCGCCGGTCGTCGCATGATCGAGCAGGATCATGTGGCCCGATTGTTCACCGCCGACGTTGAAGCCATCGGCCTTCATCTTTTCGAGGACGTGGCGGTCCCCCACCTTGGTGCGCTCCAGCGTCAGCCCCTGCCCGCCAAGGAAGCGTTCGAGGCCAAGGTTCGACATCACCGTCGCCACCACGCCGCCGCCGCGCAGTTCTCCGCGCGCGGCCAGCTGCGTGCCGATCAGCGCCATGATCTGGTCGCCGTCGACCGTCTGGCCCTTTTCATCGACCACGATCAGTCGATCAGCATCTCCATCAAGCGCGATACCGATGTCCGCGCCGCTGGCGACGACGGTTTCCTTGACGAGATTGAGGTGCGTCGATCCCACCTTGTCGTTGATGTTGGTGCCGTTGGGATTGACGCCCACCGCGATTACTTCCGCACCCAGTTCCCAGATGGCCGAGGGCGCCACCTGATAGGCCGCGCCGTTGGCGCAATCGACCACGATCTTCAGGCCATCAAGGCGCACATTGTCAGGCACCGAACCCTTCACCGCGTGAATATAGCGCCCGCGGGCATCCTCGATCCGGCGCGCACGACCGATGTGGGCGGAATCGGCCAGGGCCTGATCCTCGCCCAGCATGGCTTCGATGGCCAGCTCATCCTCGTCCGACAGCTTGAAACCGTCGGGGCCGAACAGCTTTATGCCGTTGTCCTCATAGGGGTTGTGACTGGCAGAGATCATCACGCCGACATCGGCCCGCAGTTCGCGGGTGAGCAGCGCAATCGCCGGGGTCGGCAACGGGCCGGTAAGCACCACGTCCATACCGACCGAAGTGAACCCGGCGACCAGCGCGTTTTCCAGCATATAGCCCGACAGCCGCGTATCCTTGCCGATAACCACACGGTGCCGGTGATCGCCGCGCAGAAAGCGCGTTCCCGCCGCCTGCCCGACCTTCATCGCGATTGCCGCCGTCATCACTTCGGCATTGGTGCGCCCGCGAATACCGTCCGTACCGAAATACCGTTTTGCCATGCTTGTCGCTCTCCAACCCTGCGCAGTTCCCGCTGCAGATGCTATGGCAAATTGCCATGGCGCAAGAGGGCGCTAATGTCACCCCGGCACAGCACGAGCGGAGCGACAATGACCGAACCCAGAGCATCATCGGCCTTTCCCGAAATCAAGGTTCCCGCGGGGCTGACCTTTGCCGGGCTGGTGCTGGGCTTTCTTGTCGGAATGCTGCCGCAAGGCTCACGCGCGATGGAGCTGGTTCTGTTCTACGGCAGTTTTGCCGGCACCTTGTGGCTGCGCCTGCTGACGCTGACCATCGTTCCGCTGGTGGTCGGTCTCGTTTACACCGGGATTTCGCAGACGCTGGCCGCGGCCAATGGCGGACAACTGGCCCGCCGGGCTGTCGGTCTGTTCTTTGCCGTACTGATTGCCAGCGGAACCATGGCGGCGATTCTCGTGCCGGCGCTGCTGACCCTTTTCCCCATTCCCGAGCGTGCCGTTACAGCGCTGAGCGGCGGCGCGGCCAAGGCCGGCGAGGTGCCCGAGGCGACGCAGGTGATCCTGGCGATGGTGCCGGAGAATATCTTTGCTTCGATCGCATCGGGCGCCATGCTGCCGATCGTGCTGTTTGTCGCGGCGATTGCCGTGGCGGCGAACCGCATTGCCGAGGCACCGCGCCGGCAGCTCGCCCTTGTTTTCGAAGGGCTGGCCGCAACGATGATGGTGGTCGTCGGCTGGGTCCTGCGCCTTGCGCCGATCGGCGTATTCGGGCTTGCCCTCCCGCTGGCGGCGAGCAGTGGATCGGACACCATTTCGGCGCTGGCGCACTATATCCTGATCGTCAGCGCGGCCGGCTTCGTCGTCATGCTGGCTGGGGTCGTGCTGGCCCTGACGCTGGGCGGACAGCGTCCGGCGACCTTCTTCCGCGCGATGGTTCCGGTCTATGCCGTGGCGCTTTCCACCCAATCCTCGCTCGCCAGCCTGCCCGCCATGCTTTCCGCTACGCGCCGCATGGGCGTGCGCGAGGCGACGGCCGATTTCGTCCTGCCGCTGGCCGTGGCGATCTTCCGTGCAACCAGCCCGGCGATGAACATGGGCGTGGCGATCTATGCGGCCTATCTCACCGGAACCCCGCTATCGCCGCTGCTGCTGATTGGCGCGGTGCTGGTGGCGTTCCTTGTTTCACTGAGTTCCGTTTCGCTGCCGGGGACGATCAGCTTCGTCATTTCGGTCGGGCCGATCGCCAATGCCATGGGCGTGCCAATCGGCCCGCTCGCGCTGCTGGTGGCGGTGGAAATGCTGCCCGACATCATGCGCACGCTGGGCAACGTCACGATGGACGTGGCAACGACCGCGGCGGTCGACCGCAAGCACGAACCGGCGTCATAGGGGTGAGCACGCGGGCCGACCGTCGTTGATCGACTCGCCTTCGTTCACAGGCTCTTTTCGTAGATGTTGTAGGTCTTGTTGATCGTGCTGCCGATGGTTTCGGCAATCGAGACCATTCCCTGGTTATCTTCCAGGATCCAGCCGATTTCGCCGCGCTTGCCGTGATAGTTCTTCACGGCGTTGCGGCGGATGTATTCGATCATCATGAAAGCCAGCTGGCTGGCCATGCGCGAACTTTGCAGGCGCTTCACCACGCCCATCAGCGGCACGCGCATATCGGCCGGCTTCGGCTTCCACAGCCACAGGGCAATCTTCAGCCAGCCCAGCAGCGATGGCTTGCCGTTGGTGCCGTTCACCTTCTTCTGGATCTGATTGAAGTCCGGAATGGTCATCATGAAGGCCACGGGTTCACCGTCGTATTCGGCGATGTAGATCAGGTCCGGCTTGACCAGCGGCTTCTGCTTCTTGGCGATATAGGCGATTTCGGTTTCGGTGAAGGGGACGAAGCCCCAGTTATCCGACCAGGCATCGTTGAGGATGTGGCAGATGATGCCGACATCGCGGTCGTAATTCTTCATGTCGACCGGACGCACGCGGATGCGCTCGTTCTTTTCGCCGGATGCAACGATGCGCTGGATCAGCGTCGGGAAATCCTGCGTGATGTCGAGATCATAGGTATGCAGCTGCTTGACGAGGCCATAGCCCGCACCTTCGATCCACGGCTGATAGCGCGGGTGCTGGTGGCCCATCATCATCGTTGGCGGATGATCGTGCCCGAATACAAGGAGGCCCGGCTCTTCCCAAACCGACATGTTCATCGGCGCGAGAACGCGGTTCATGCCCTGTTCGCGCAGCCACGCTTCGGCCCGGGCGATCAGCGCGCTCGCCACCTCGGGATCCTCGGTCTCCAGCGCGCCCCACATGCCCACGCCCGGCCCCATGCCCTGGTCTTCCGGCTGGGTCAGCGCCAGTTCATCGTAATGCGCCGATATGCGGCCGACGATCTTGCCACCACGGCGCGCCAGAAACAGCTGGACGCGCGCATGTTCGAAGAAAGGGTTTTCGCCCGGCGTGAACTTGCCGATTTCCTCGGCCCGCAATTGCGGCACGTAGCTGGGGTCTGATGCGTTTACCCGATAACCGTAATCGACAAAGTCCGCGATGCCGGCCTTGCCCGAAACGGGGGTGATCACTAGTTCGCCGATGGATTGAGAACTTGCCGCCACGTATCTTGCCTTTGCCGTGAGATTGGAGAACAACCGGGCCCGGAACTGCGTTTCGACCCGATCGATGTCAAGCCGCACCACGCCATCCCCCGCGCTGGAGGCCTATAAGCTGGAAATTATGGCATGAATGCGCCGGAAAAGACCATCACCAAGATATCCGCCATCCCCGACGATAAGGACATGCTGCGCGCAGCGGTTGAGCTTTCGCGCGATATCTCGGTCGCCCGCCCGGAAATCTACTGGCCGGACATGCTGATTTCCGCCGCGGTTGGCTATGCCGCGCTTTACGGCGCGATCCATGCTGCCATGTCCGGACAGTCGGCATGGGCGGTGATCGGCCTTGGCCTGCTGTCGGCGCTGGCGCTGTATCGCGCGCTACTGTTCATCCACGAACTGACCCATATCCACGAAACCGCGCTGCCGGGGTTCCGCTTTGCCTGGAACCTGCTGGTCGGCATCCCCATGCTGATCCCCAGCTTCATGTACGAAGGCGTGCATACCCTACACCACGCCCGCACGCGCTATGGCACCAGCGAGGATCCCGAGTACTTGCCGCTTGCGCTGATGAAGCCGTGGACCCTGCCGGTTTTCCTGCTGCTGGCCGTATTGCTGCCCATCGGCCTGTTGATCCGTTCGGCCCTGTTGGTGCCGCTGGGCGTTATCGTGCCGCCGCTGCGCCGGCTGGTGTGGGAGCGTGCCTCCGCCCTGTCGATCAACCCCGGTTTTCGCCGCCGCCCGCCCGAAGGCGCGTTCCGCACCATGGTCTTCTGGCAGGAACTGGGCGTCAGCCTGTGGGCGTTGTTCCTGCTGTGGAGCGCCTGGGCGTGGGACTGGCGTCCGCTTGCCGTGGCTGTTGCGGTGATATCGCTCACCGCCGTGCTCAACCAGGTGCGCACGCTGGTTGCCCATCTGTGGGCCAACGATGGCGATGCCATGACGGTGACCGGGCAATACCTCGATTCCGTAAACGTCCCGCCGCCCGGCGTTCTGGGTGAACTGTGGGCGCCGGTGGGCCTGCGCTATCACGCCCTGCACCACCTGCTGGCATCGGTGCCATACCATTCCTATCCGGAAGCGCATCGCCGGTTAGCGAAGCACCTTGGTCTCGGTTCAACCTACGACAAGGCGAACTATTCGGGGCTGTGGCCGCTGGTCGGCAAACTGGTTTCGAGCACAATGGTCAAGCGCTAGGGCGATTACCTGGGCTATTCCTCGGTTCGCACCAGCACCGTTTCGCCCAATAGCGCGAACAGGAAGAACGGCGTCCACGCGGCGATAAGCGGCGGATAGCCACCGAAATTGCCAATCGCCAGCGCCGCGTTATCGACCACGAAATACAGGAAGCCGAGCGCCATGCCGATCACGCCGCGGATCAGCAACTGGCCCGAGCGCGCCAGTCCGAACGCCGCAACCGAGCCGAGCAGCGGCATCAGGATGGCGGAAAGCGGGCCGGAAATCTTGTGCCACCACTTGCCTTCGAGCTCGCTCGTGCGGCGGCCAGCGGCCTTGAGCGCGGCGATGGAATCGGTCAGTTCGAAGATGTTCTGGGCATCGGGATCGACCTTGCTGATCGCCACCTGACCGGGGGTTACCCCCTTGGCGACGATGATGGTTCCGACGGGGTTCACCCGCGCGCCCTGCACATCGAATTCCACCGCTTCTTCCAGCCGCCAGCCGGGCGCGGCAAAGGTCGCGCGCGGGGCGCGGATCTGGCTCTGCACCATGGTCGTGGCATCGCGGCGATACCAGGTAACCCCGGTCATCTTCATGGCATTGCCCTGGCCGGTGAGCGTCGTGGCCATGAGCACATTGTCGCCATCACGCAGGTAAACGTTGGCGCGGGCGCCCGATTCAAGCGGCACAGCGCCATATTCCGCCGCCTGCCACGCCTTCAGCGTCGAGGTGGCGCGCGTGACGACCCTTTCGTTGAACACGAAACTGACGAGCGAGACGACCATGGCGGTCAGCAGCATCGGTGCCAGCACCTGGTGCGCCGACAGGCCGGCCGCGCGCATCGACACCACTTCGCTGTTCTGGTTGAGCGGCCAGAAGGTGAGCAGGGTGGCCAGCAGCACCGAATAGGGCAGGAACCGCGCCACGAGCTGCGGCACGCGCAGGGTGACATAGGTCCACAACTGCGCTTCGCCATTGCCCGGCTTGGCAAGGATCGCCCCGCTTTCGCCCAGCAGGTCGAGCATCTGCAGCACCAGCACCAGCATGATCAGCACGGCGAAGATGCGCGTGATGAACAGCCGCGCCAGATAGAGCGTCAGTGTGCGCGAGGGGAACAGATCAAGCAGCATTTGCGCCCTCTTCGCCCAATCCGGTCAACTTGCGGGCCGCAGGATGCCGCTTGAAGAAGGCGCTGACCTTCTTGCCGACGGTCTGGGCGAATTTTTCGAGCGCACCGATCGGCTGGCCACCCGGGACATAGGCGATGCGCCAGTACATCCACAGAATCAGTGCGGAAAACAGGGCAAACGGCCCCCACAGCGCCAGCAAGGGCCCGACATCGCCGCGCGCCGCCGCCGCGGCGCCGGATTCGTTCACCTTGTGATAGGCGACGACCATGACGATGGAGATGAACAGCCCGAGCGCCGAGGTTGATCGTTTGGGCGGCACGGCCAGCGCCACGGCCAGCAGCGGCATGAGGAACATCATGACCACTTCGACCATGCGATAGGAGAAACTGGCGCGCACTTGCGCCTTTTCGATGGGTTTTGCCTCAGCGAGCCAACCAATGCGCAGCAGTTCGGGCAGGATATATTCGCGCTCCTTCCCGCCGCGCTCGCGGAAGCGTTGCAGGGCAGGAAGCGGGATCGGCAGGTCGTGTTTCGAAAACGACAGGACACGCGGGTTCATGCCGGGCGAGTCCTGGATGATCTGGCCATCGGTCAGCCGGAAAACGATCGTATCGGGATGGTCCTTGAGCGCCAGGAACCGGCCTTCACGTGCCGACACGGTGAGGACCTGCCCTTTCTGATCGGACAGGCGGGCAAAGATGCCGATCAGCTGGCGTCCATCCTCGCGGCTCTGTTCGATGCGCAGGGCCAGCTTGTCTGCCAGCGTGGTAAATTCGCCGACCTTGATCGAGGCGCCCAGCGCGCCCGTCTTCAGTTCGAATTGCAGCTGCTCGTAATAGTAGCGCGCAAGCGGCTGCAGGTAGGAGACGTTGAGGAAGTTGACCACCACCAGCGCCATCGTGATCATGTAGGGCACGCGCAGCAGCCGGGTGTAGGACAGGCCCACCGCACGCATGACATCAAGCTCGCTCGAGGTCGCAAGCTTGCGGAACGCCAGCAAGATGCCGAGCAGCAGCCCCAGCGGAATGGCGAGGCTGGCGTATTCCGGCAGCAGGTTCGCCAGCATCTTGAAGACGACCGACACCGGCCCGCCCTGAAGCGCGACGAAGTCGAACAGCTTGAGCATCTTGTCGAGGATCAGCAACGAGGCGGCGACAAGAAACACCGCACACATCGGCATGAGCACGAGGCGGAAGATGTAACGGTCAATGGCGGGGATGGATTTGAACAAAAGTCCCTGGCCGGCTCGGTGTGGCAACTCTGGTAAATGCCTAGGTGATGGCGCGGGCGCTGGCAAGCCGCGAGGCTTGATGACTATGGCAGGGCGGCAACACCTGCGCAATCAAAGGCGGATCACGCCTTTTCCAGCGTGCACTGCAAGGGGTGCTGATTCTGCCGGGCGAAATCCATCACCTGGTTCACCTTCGTCTCGGCAATCTCGTACGGAAAGATGCCGCAGACGCCGACGCCCTTCTGGTGAACGTGGAGCATCACGCGGGTCGCCTGGTCCATGTCCATATGGAAGAATCGCTTGAGCACGATCACGACGAATTCCATCGGCGTGTAATCGTCGTTCAGCATCAGAACCTTGAACTGGCTGGGCTTCTTCGGCTTCGCCTTGGTGCGCGTTGCCAGCCCGACCTGGGCGCCCCCGCCCGAACCGCCACCCGAACCGGGCCCGGTATCATCTTCATCCTCGGCGCGGGGCGACGGGCTGTTCAACACATCTGCATGACGGATCATGACGCAAGGATACCGTATCTGGGGCGCTGCGGGCAAGACGGAGTGTGACCGTCAAAAGACGAACGGGCCAGACAGCGCGATGGCTGTCCGGCCCGGATCGTTTTTTCCGGCGTTAGGAGAGAGTGGCGCCGGAACGTGAAAGCGGATCAGGCCGCCTTCGAGAACTTTTCAACCGCAAGGCTGACGCGCGACGAGATCGGCGCGAAAGCATCGTTGGTCAGCTTGAACATGGCTTCCGTGTTCTTCGAACCGGCGGCAACCGCGGCGTCGAAGTTGCGGCGCATCAGTTCCGACTGGAACTTGAAGAAATCGGCCGGCGACTTGACGGCAGCCATTTCCTTGACGTCGGCGGTCATGGTTTCGAAAGCGGTCTTGCTTTCGGCAACCAGTTCGCCGCCCAGCGCCTTGGCGCCTTCGGCAAGGATCTTGCCCGATTCGACGATGGCTTCAACGTTGCCCTTGGCGAATTCGGTGGCTTCGCCAGCGGTGGCGGTGCCCTTTTCGTAGGCCGACTTGGCCTTTTCCTTCAGATCAGCAAAAGCCGAGGTGAAAGCGCTGGTGATGTCATTGGTCGTCTTGGCCATGATCTTTTCCTTAAGCACGGTGAGAGTGGGCTCGCCACTGTCTGCTGAGGGTTTCTTGACCGGTGCCTTGCGAGCCGCCGGCTTGGGCTTGGAATTCGTCTTTTCGCTCGATTCAACCTTGGCGGGCTTCAGGGCCGGGAGAACCACGGGCGCTTCGGCGGCTGCTTCGGCATAGGCCTTTTCAGCGGTATCGAGCGGCTGCGTGTCCTGGGCTTCGGCCATGATGCTTGCTTCCGGTTGTTCGAATTGATGCATTTGCTGCACTGCACAAATAAGCATTCCGCCAAGGATGTCAACGAAATTTTGTGCAGTGCAACAAAAGTGTCTCGCAGGTGCGGGAGAGCCTCACCGCGTCCGCACGTAGCGACCGGGCGCATCTTCGATGACCGTGTCGCCTTTGCCGCCGGGATCGCGCTTGCCTTTTGCATGCACGCGTTCGGGATTGCGCGCCTTCAGCCAGTCGAGCCAGTGGTTCCACCAGGAACCGGGGTGCTCGGTTGCGCCGGCGACGAAGCTTTCCAGCGAATCGCCGGGTTCGGGATTGGTCCAGTACTGGTACTTGCCGGCGGAGGGCGGGTTGACCACGCCAGCGATATGCCCCGAGCCGGCGAGCATGAAGGTCCATGGACCGCGCAGATGCCGGGTGATCCGCCAGACGCTTTCGGGCGGCGCGATGTGATCTTCGCGCCCGGCCTGGATAAAGCAGGGAACGGTGATCCGCGTGAGATCAATCGGCGTGCCATCCGCGCTCAGCGCGTCGGGTACGACGAGCTTGTTGTCGCGATAGAGGTCGCACAGGTAGTCGCGGTGCCATTTCGCCGGCAGGTTGGTGGTGTCGCCGTTCCAGTGGAGCAGATCGAAAGCGGGGTATTCCTTGCCCAGCAGGTAATTGTCGATGACATAGTTCCAGATCAGATCCGAACTGCGCAGCATGTTGAACGTGGCCGCCATGATCCGCCCGTCAAGATAGCCGTCCGTCGCCAAGGCGTTCACCGCAGAGATTTGCTGATCGTCGATGAAATTCCTGAGTTCGCCGGCGTGCTCGAAATCCACCTGAGCGGTGAAGAACGTGGCGCTCGCCACCTTCTCACCCTCGCCCCGGCGGCACAGGACGGCGAGCGTGGCGGCGAGTGTGGTTCCGGCAACGCAATAGCCGATGGTGTGGACGGCGGGCACGTCAAGCCGTTCCCGCACATGGTCGATCGCTTCGATCTGAGCGCGGATGTAATCGTCCCAGACGACATCGGCCATCGAGGCATCGGCGGATTTCCAGGACACCATGAACACTGTCAGGCCCTGCTCCACCGCCCACCGCACGAAGCTTTTCGCCGGGTTGAGATCAAGGATGTAGAACCGGTTGATCCACGGCGGGAAGATCAGCAGCGGCGTGCCCAGCACCTCATCGGTGCTCGGCGAATACTGGATCAGCTGGAACAGCGGGGTTTCGTGCACGACCTTGCCGGGCGTCACGGCGATGTTGCGGCCAAGCTCGAAGGCGTTGGGATCGGTATGGGTCAGCTGCCCCTTTTTCAGGTCCGCCAGCAGATGCTCCATGCCGGTGACGAGGTTTTCGCCGCGCGATTCAATGGTCCGTTCAAGAACAACCGGATTGGTCAGCGGGAAATTGGCCGGACTGAGCGCCTCGGTCAGCGTGCGCGTGGCAAAGCGCAACTGCTCCTTCCGGTCGGGGTCCAGGCCTTCCGCCTTGTCCGCCAGTTGCGCCAGTTGTTCGGAAAACAGCAGGTAAGCCTGGTGGATCAGAGCAAAGACCGGCTGTTCGCGCCAGCGGGCATCGGCGAAGCGCCGGTCCTTGCGCGGCAGTTGCGGCCCGGCATCGCTCGCCGGCTTGCCGCCCATGTACTGGCCCAGCACGCCCTGCCAAAGGTTCACGCTGTCCTCCCACAGGCGGCTTTGCGTTTCCGCATCGGCAAAGGGCATCTGGCGATACCATCCCTCGACCATTTCCAGCCAGGTCGAAGGGTCGGTCAATTGCCGCGGTACGGCGGCAAACGCGGGGTCCGGCTGAAATTCCGCCATTGTCGTCTGCAGGCGCTGCATGACGCTGGCCCACTGGGCAAATTCCGCCGGATCGGCCGAGACTTTCGGCGCCGCCTGCCCGCTGGCAAAGGTGGAGAAATGTCCCAGCATGGCCTGCGTCGCTTCGGCCTGAAGCTTGAGCATTTCGGCAAAGGGATCGCTAGCGCCCGCGGTGCCCGCACCTTTGTCGGTGTCCGTGCCCTTGTCTTCAGCCATTCTCACACCCTCCGGATTGGGGGCCAGCAAGCGATGGCCCGCAGCTTTGCTGCACTGCAACAATTACGCCGCGATTCTGGCATCTGCAATCCCGCATTTGCCAAGCGGGCGATTATGAAGCAAAGCGACTTTGCGGCAATCCCGCCGCCTTGTCACTGGATTCAACGAGGTCATGGAAGAAGAGTTCTACCGCATCAAGCGCCTGCCGCCCTACGTCATCGCCGAAGTCAACGCGATGCGGGCCGCGGCGCGAGCGAGCGGACGGGACATCATCGACCTCGGCATGGGCAACCCCGATCTGCCGCCGCCCCAGCACGTGATCGACAAGCTCTGCGAAGTTGCGCAGAAGCCATCGGCACACGGCTATTCGTCCTCTTCGGGCATCCCCGGCTTGCGAAAGGCCCAGGCCAACTACGACGCTCGCCGCTTTGGCGTGGACCTTGATCCCGAAACCGAAGTGGTGATGACCATGGGTTCGAAGGAGGGTCTTGCCAGTCTCGCCACGGCGATCACCGCGCCCGGCGACGTGGTACTGGCACCGAACCCGAGGTACCC
>JBJTLW010000099.1:0-17070 GCA_046063225.1 Novosphingobium sp.
GCGCGCTTGGGGAATCACCGGGGCCATGGCGATTCTCTCAGACAAATGGATCCGTAACGAAGCCCGGCACAGCGGGATGATCGAACCGTTCGTGGAAAATCAGCGGCGCGAAGGCTGCATTTCCTATGGCCTGTCCTCCTACGGCTACGACGCGCGGGTGGCGGACGAGTTCAAGATCTTCACCAACGTGCACAGCGCCGTGGTCGATCCCAAGAACTTTGCCGACAACAGCTTTGTCGACGTGAAGACCGATGTCTGCGTGATCCCGCCCAATTCCTTCGTTCTGGCCCGCACGGTCGAATATTTCCGCGTGCCGCGCGACGTGCTGGTGATCTGTCTGGGCAAGAGCACCTATGCCCGCTGCGGCATCATCGTGAACGTCACCCCGCTGGAGCCGGAATGGGAAGGCCACGTGACGCTGGAATTTTCCAACACGACGCCGCTGCCCGCGAAAATCTATGCCAACGAGGGCGCGTGCCAGTTCCTGTTCCTCAAGGGCGATCAGCCGTGTGAGACGAGCTACGCCGACCGCTCGGGCAAATACATGGGCCAGCGCGGCGTAACCCTGCCCAAGCTCTAGCGCGGCGGCGCAGGGCACGCGGCATGGAACCAATGCCGCCGTTCATCCGTTAGGTCTGGAACCGGATCCGATCCGGCCAGCCTTAAGGAGAGCCGCCATGTCCGCTTTCGTCGCCGCGATCGGTCGCATTCTCATCGCCTTGCTGTTCATCGTTTCGGGTGCGGGCAAGCTGATGGCCCCCGCCGATGCCGCCACCGCCTTTACCAACGCCGGGATGAGCCAGTCGCTCGTCGTGCCGGTCGGCCTGTTTGAAGTCGTCGCGGGCGCCTGCCTTGCGATCGGCGTGCTTTCGGGCCTTGCCGCCACCGCGCTCGCCGTGTTCACCGCGCTGACGATCCTGTTCGTGCACAACCAGTTTGCCGATCCCGCGCAGCAGCCGGTGATCCTCAGCCACGTCGCCCTGATCGGCGGACTGGTGCTGGTGATTGCCCACCGCATGGTCGGCTGGCAGGTCGATCGCATGCGCCTGTCACGCGAACGCGACAAGGCACGGATTGAAACCGACGCCGCCCGCCACGATGCCGAACTGCGCGCCGCGCGTGCCGAAGCGCTTGCCCAGGGCCGCGCCGAGGTGCCGCCCGCCGGAACCACCGTTGTGACCCGTGAGGAGCCGCGCGTCGTTGCGGCAAAGCCGGTCCTCGCCCCCGCCGGAACGGTTCCGGTCGAGACAGTCGAGGATGGCTACGCCCGTCCGCGCCGCTGGTATCAGGTCTGGTAACCGCTTGATTGCCCCGCAGGCCGTACCAGGCGGCGTGGACGCATTCCGCATCGCCACGGCTGGAGGCAAAAATCGCCGGTTCAAGAAGGCGAGGTGACGAAATATGTCGATATTTCGAGCCGAGCCGACGCCGAAGTGGCGATTTTTGGACCAGCCCCTTCGGGGTTGCCCTGCAAAAGGCCCTGGCCGCGTTGCTCGGCCTTGAAAGAGGCCCACTCTTCCTGCGTCCTCGCGCCTCGCCGGGGCCTTTTGCAGGGCAACCGTGGCGTTGCGGAATGTGCCCACGCCGCCTAGGACTTGCGGGGTGAGCGGTTTTCTCTTCGCCTTTCTCGCCTGCCTGCTTGCCTCGCTGGGCGCGCGTGACCAATTGCTGGTGGCGCAGATGTCGGCCCGGCAGGGGGCGCGTCCCGGCCTGCTGATCGTGGCGCTGATCGTCACCGTGCTGACCTGCGCGGCGGCAGCCTGGCTGGCCACGACCCTTTCGCATCAGGTTCCGGGCACCGGCGCCCGGCTGATTTTCGCCGGCATCGCGCTTGCCCTGGCCGGCGGCGAAGCGCTGATCCTTGGCGCAAAACGCCCACCGGAAGAGCCGACACAATCGCTGTTTGCCGCCGGTCTCGTCATCGCCGCGCAGCAGATTACCGATGCGGTGCGGTTCATGGTGCTGGCTCTTGCCCTGCTGAGCGCGGCGCCGATCACCGCGGCGCTGGGTGCAGCAGCCAGCGGCGCGGCTGCGCTGGGCGTGGCATGGTCTGCTCCCGAAGTGACCAACCACCCCATCGCCCCACGTCTGCGCCGCATGGCCGGCCTGTTCTTGCTGGCGGCAGGGCTGGTGATGATCGGGCGCGGCCTTCCCTGATCGCAAATAGCGATCAAAGAAATGGATTTAATCTGTTTCAATAATTAGTCATGCACGCCCATATCGCCTTCGTTGGATGGGGAAACGAAGGACCAGGACGATGACGGACAAGACCGACAACGCGCGCAAGGCGCTGGTGGACAGCCTCAACCAGCTGCTCGCGGACAGCTTCGCGCTCTACATCAAGACCAAGAACTTCCACTGGCACGTCACCGGTCCGCAGTTCCGCGATTTGCACCTGCTGTTTGACGAGCAGGCGACCGAAATCTTCGCGCTGACCGATCTGATCGCCGAGCGCGTGCGCAAGAACGGCGCGCCGACGCTGACCTCGATCGGCGCCATCGCCGCGCGATCGGCCCTGACCGATCAGGACAGCACCGCGCTGTCGGCCGAGGACATGGTGCGCGAACTCATCGCGGACAACACCGCCTACATCGCCCAGCTGCGCGCCACCAAGGATGCAGCAGGCAACGCCGGCGATAACGCAACCGACGGCGTTATCGACGACTGGACCGACCAGGCCGAACAGCGCGTCTGGTTCCTGTCCAGCATCGTTGCCTGAGCGCATGGCAGGGGTGTGGCACCTTCGCCCCCGTGTGCTATGCCCCTGCCATGTCTGCCCAGATCCTTGCCCACGCCAGCGACAGCGCGATTGCCGACTGGATTGAACACCGCCTGTCGAAGGCCCTGACCCATGCGCCGCAGGGCCGCATTGCGATAACCGTTCCCGGCGGGTCGACGCCGTTCCCGATCCTTGCCGATCTGGCGAAACGCGGCCTTGATTGGCAGCGCATCGCCGTCTGGCCGGGCGATGACCGGATCGTTCCGGAGGATCACCCCGCGTCCAATGTTGGCCGCATCCGCGCTCTGCTCGAGCCCGCCGGCGCGGCAGTTGTCGCGCTGGCCGAAGGCGCGGAGCCGCCGCATTTCGCGCTGACCTGGCTCGGCATGGGCGGCGATGGCCACATCGCATCCCTGTTCCCCAACACCGATCCGCAGGCCGATACGCCGGAACGGCTGCTGCGCATCACGCCCGATCCGCTGCCGCCCGAAGCGCCGTTCGACCGGCTGACGCTGACCATCCCGGCGCTCGCCGATACCGACGCCGTGCTCTTCGTCATGCGCGGAGATGACAAGCGCGCCGTTTTCGATGCCGCGTTGCAGCGCGAACACGACCTGCCGGTGGCCCGCTTTCTTCAGGCCTGCGCCGCGCCGGTGACATGCTTTACCTGATCCCGAAGCCGGTTCACATCGCAGCCCTGCGCACCGCGCACTTTGTCCGCCTGCGCTGGTGGCGGCTGACCGGCAAGGCGGTGATCGGCTGCCGCGTGCTGGTGCTCGACCACGCCGACCGCGTGCTGCTGATCCGCCATTCCTATGGCTCAGGCCGGTGGATGATGCCCGGCGGCGGGCTGAAGCGCGGCGAGGATGTGCGGCTTGCCGCCGCCCGCGAAGTGGCCGAGGAAGTCGCCCTGCGCCCCGACCCGCTCTATGCAGTCGAATACGCCGAAGAGGGCCTCTACGGCGCGCGCAACCACGTTCACGTCCTGGCCGGATGGACCGCCGATCAGCCCGTGCCCGATGGCCGCGAGGTGATCGAGGCGCGGTTCTTTGCCCTTGATGCCCTGCCGCACGATACCGTCGCCCATCTGGCGGAGCGGCTGCCCGGCTGGATCACAGCAGCGAAAGCTGCGCGTCAGCCCCCGGCCTGATTCCGCCCGCATCCCGCGCGCCTTCCAGCGAGGACAGGGTCAGGCCCAGCAGCCGAACCGGCTGCGGCAGCGGCAGCAGATCATCGAGCAGCGCGTGGCCGATGGCGGCGAATTCCGCCTTGCCGTTGACCGGATCGGCCAGCGAGCGCGCATGGGTTTTCAGCGTGAAATCGGAATAGCGCAGCTTCAGCGTAATCGTCCGGCCGCGCGCGTTCAGCCGCTCGATATCGCCCCAGACGATATCGACGATGCGCCCCAGCGCCTCGTGCATGGCCGGGCCGGACGACAGGTCCGCGTCATAGGTCCGTTCCGCGCCGACTGACTTGCGCGCCCGGTTGGCGCTCACCCGGCGCAGGTCGATGCCCCGCGCCGCGCGGTAAAGGTAATCCGCCTGGCTGCCGAAATGGGCTTTCAGGAAATGCAGGTCCTTGGCGGCGATGTCCCCGCCGGTGTGGAGGCCCAGCTTTTCCATCTTTTCCACGCCTTTGGGGCCGATCCCGTGAAACCGCCCGACCGGCAGCGTGGCGACGAACTGCGCGCCCTCGCCCGGCCGGATCAGGCACAGGCCATCGGGCTTGTTCTGGTCGCTGGCGATCTTGGCGAGGAACTTGTTGTAGGACACCCCGGCGCTCGCCGTCAGGCCCGTTTCCGCCTTGATCCGCGCCCGGATCAGCTCGGCAATGCGCGTGGCCGAACCGATGCCCTTCGTATCCTCGGTCACGTCGAGATAGGCCTCGTCCAGCGCCAACGGCTCGACGTGCGGGGTAAACTCCTCGAACACCGCGCGGATCTGGCGCGACACCTGCCGATAGACGGCAAAGCGCGGGCGCACGAAGATCAGATCCGGGCACAGACGCTTGGCCTTGGCCGAAGCCATGGCGGAGCGCACGCCATAGCGCCGCGCTTCATAGCTGGCGGCGGCAACCACCCCGCGAATGCCATCGCCGCCCACCGCCAGCGGCTTTCCGCGCAGCGAGGGATCGTCGCGCTGTTCGACCGAGGCATAGAACGCATCCATGTCGACATGGATGATCTTGCGCAGGCCCATCGGCTCGGGCGGATCGTCAAGATCGTCGGCGGTCATGGTCCGATCCTATTCGATTTACCCATATTGCGGGAATATTTGTGTGCAAGGGGTGGAACAATTGGCCATCCCGGTCCATTGCACAGCCAATGTCCTCCCCCCAAACACCGCGATCCATCGCCATTGGCGAACGCGAGCTGGTTGTCATGCTCGCCCTGCTGCAAGCGCTTCATGCCTTTGCCGTCGATGCCATGCTGCCCGCGCTGGGCCTGATTTCGAACGAACTGAACGTTATCGATCCCAACAAGCGCCAGCTGATCATCGGCATGTTTCTGCTCGGGCTGGGCATGGGATCGCTGATCCCGGGATCGCTGGCGGACCGCTATGGCCGCAAGACCGTGCTGTTGACCTGTGTGGCGGCCTATGTCGTGCTGTCGCTGGCATCGGCGCTGGTCACCGATATCGATACGCTGATCGCGATGCGCTTCGTGCTCGGCGTCGCAAGTTCCGGGCTTACCGTGCTGCCGCAGGCGATCATTCGCGACCGCTTTGAAGGCGATCGCATGGCGCGCCTGCAATCCATGATCGCAATGATCTTTCTGGTCGTGCCGATGCTGGCGCCGTCGATCGGGCAAGCGATCATGCTGCTGGCCGGCTGGCGCTGGATTTTCGGCGCGATGGGGCTGGTTGGCCTGCTGATGTTCGGCTGGGCCTGGCTGCGCCTGCCGGAAACGCTGCACCCCGAATTCCGCCAATCGATCGAGGCGCGCACGATCGGGCGCAACATGGCCGAAGCGATCTTCACCCGGTCGTCGATCGGCTATGTGCTGGGCAGCGCCTGCATGCTCGGCGTCGGCTGGGGCTATATCCAGTCAAGCCAGCAGCTGGTGGCCGAACACTTCGGCGCCGGCACACTGTTTCCGATCATCTTCGGCGGCATGGCCCTGGCCATGGCGACATCGAACTTTGCCAATTCGCGCATCGTCGAAAAGTTCGGCGCGCGCCGCGTTTCGCACACCGCGCTGCTGACCTATCTGGTGGTGGCCGTGGTGCAGGTCACTCTCGCGCGCAGCGGCACCGAAACGCTGTGGCAGTTCGTGGCGGTGCAGACGCTGTCGATGATGCTGATGGGCTTCGTCGGCGCGAATTTCGGCTCCATCGCCTTGCAGCCCTTTGCCCGCATCGCCGGTGCCGCCAGCTCGATTCAGGCGTTTATCCGCCTGGTTCTCGCCTCGCTGATCGGCTGGGGCGTGGGCCAGTCCTTCGACCAGACGGCCCTGCCCTATTCCCATGCGCTGCTGCTGTCGGGTGTCGCCACCCTGCTGCTGGTGCTGTTCAGCGAAAAGGGCCGCCTGTTCCGACGGTTAAACCGACCGGGCGCGCCGCATCCGGCGGAAAAAACTCCCTAAAGATCGCTCGCCTTCATGGCGAAAATGGGCGTGTGCGGTTCGTGCGCGGCCATGCGGGCAAGCAGCAGGTCCAGCTCGTTTTCGGCCATGATGATCCCGGCATGGGCGGGGCGGATGAAGCCCACTTCGGCCATGTGCCGGTTGAACGCCAGCAGGTGATCGTAAAAGCCAAAGGCGTTGAGCAGGCCGACGGGCTTGGAATGATAGCCCAGCTGCGCCCAGCTAACCGCTTCCCACAGTTCATCCATGGTGCCGACACCGCCGGGAATGGTGAGGAACCCGTCCGAAAGGTCGGTAAAGGCGGCCTTGCGTTCGTGCATGTTGGCGACGACGCGCAGTTCGCTGCATTCGCGGTTGGCGACTTCGGAGGAGACGAGCGCTTCGGGGATCACGCCGATCACCTCACCGCCGGCCTGCAGCGCGCCGCTCGCCACCGCGCCCATCAGCCCCAGCCGGCCGCCGCCATAGACGACGCCGATGCCGCGCGCCGCCAGTTCGGCACCGACCTGCGTGGCAAGCTCCATGAACCGCCCATCGGCGGGAGTGGCGGATCCACAGTAGACGGCAAGACGCTTCATTATCGGGACTTTCGCATGGTGCAGGCCGCGCTCAGCAGCTTGCGTTCAAAGCTGCCGTCGCGGGTGGGATAGAACCGGCGGGCCGGTGATGGCGGGGTGACGATCTGGCGCGTTCCATCCTTGCGGATCGAGGTTGTCGTCCATTCGCGATAGGTGTTCTGCGCGCAGTTGAACTGCATGACGCCCTCGGCGCCGACCTGCCCGGACACCAGCCGCGCGTCGGCAGGGTTTTCGGTCAGGATCCGCGCCTGCCGCACCACAGCGCCGCCGATGGTCAGGTCAACCAGCGAGGCATCGTCGATCAGGAAACGGGTATGCCCCGGCGTTTCGGCGACGAAAACCGGCTTGGCCAGCGCCGGGCAAGTGATGACAAGCGCCGCCGCAAGGGCCGCGCAAAGGGCGTTGGTCCGCTTCATCCCGCCCCTTTAGCGCCTGCTTCACCCCCGCGCCAGCACCACGCGCAGCCGGTCAGGACGGTGCAGACGCCGACCATCCGATCGGAAACGAACGCGGATGCCGGCCGATGGGATCGCCATCGGCAATGGGACCGTCCGGTTCGCCGCCCGGCGCGGGGAACGTCTTGCCCGCGCTGCGGTGATAGCGCAGGTCCGGCCCGCCCCACAGGCAGGCAAAGGCGCGGCGGGGATGGTCGCAATGGGCGCGTCCGTCCGCCCCGTGCAGCATGTTGCCCTGAAAGATCAGCGCATCGCCGGGTTCGACAGCAAAGCGCAGGATATCGAAGCTGTCGCGGTTGGCCGCCACGTCCGGCACCAGCGGCAGATAGCTGTCGCCGAGCTGCGCGCCTTCGAATTCGCCCTTCCGGTCGGACGAAACCGGCGATCTTGCCATGGTCTTCGTGTTGTACACGACGTTCCAGCGGTGCGATCCGCGCACCACCTGCACGGTCAGGTCTGCCGGGCTGGAATCGCACGGCATCCACACGCGCACCAGTTGATCGCCGCGCACGCGCAGAAAGGGCGTGTCCTGATGCCACGGCGTCGGCGCAATCGGCCCGGCCGACTTGTAGAAGATCTGGTCGAGCACCAGCTGGGCCGACGGCGTGCCCATCATCCGCGCCGCGATCTGGCCCGGGACACCACTGGCAATGAGCGCGGCGAGCGCCGGGCTGTGCTGGCTGGGGTATTGCTCCACCAGCGTTTCGCCCGTGCCTTCGGGCGTGCGCACGATGGAGTGGCGATGGTCGCGCACGCGATAGGCTTCCTCGATGCCGGTTTCGAGCAAGGCCTGCGCCCGCGCATCGAGCACGCCGCGCAGGACGACGGCGCCATCGCGGGCATAGGCGGTGATATCCTCGTCCCTGATATGTAAATTTGTTGTCATCTGGCCGAGCATAAGCCGAATGTTCGCCTTGCCAAGCCCGCGCGGCGCGCCATGGTAGCACCATGCAATCCCTGCTTCCCAACCGGCGCGGCGCGCTGCTCTCGCTTGTCATGGCGCTGGCCTTTGGCGCGATCCTGCTGGGCATGGGGCGCCTGCCGATTTGCGAATGCGGCACGGTGAAGCTGTGGCATGGCGTGGTCCAGTCATCGGAAAACAGCCAGCACATTGCCGACTGGTATTCATTCAGCCACGTCATCCACGGCTTGCTGTTCTATTTCTTTGCCCATGTCCTGTGGCGGCGGTGGAAGGTGTTCGGTGGCAAGCCGGCGATCTGGGCGCTGCCGATCGCCATCGCCTTCGAAGGCTTCTGGGAGCTGCTGGAAAACTCGCCGATCATCATAGACCGCTATCGCGCGGTGACCATGAGCTTTGGCTACGAAGGCGACAGCGTGGTCAATTCGCTGTCCGACATCGGCTTCATGACGCTGGGCTTCCTGATCGCCAGCCGCCTGCCCGCCAAGGCCAGTGTCGCGCTGGCCATCGCCTTTGAACTGTTCACGCTTTTCATGATCCGCGACAATCTGACGCTCAACGTGCTGATGCTCGTCTGGCCAATCGAGGCGATCCGCGTCTGGCAAGCGGGCTGACCGCAGCGCAGCCACATTCATGGCATTTTGCCGCTGCCCGCCGCGCGCCATGATCGTGGTGCCAGCGCAAGGCAGGGGGCCTGTGCGCGGACAGGCGTTTGACAAGGACCAGACCCATGAACGGCAAACCCAAACCCACCACGCCGCAACTCGTGTGCATCGGCATCGGCGTGGTCATCGGCTTCATCCTCGGCTTCCGTGTGCTCGATGGCGGCGCGCTGGGCGGCGGCATCATGGGCGTCTGCGCCTTTATCGGCGCCATCCCCTACAAGAAGGCGGTCGAAGCAGCGAAATGATGGGCCGGGCGCGGCATTGACCGCGATCAATGCCACAGCGACCCGGCAGCCGCATGACACCGGCATGGACGCCGCATCGCTTTCCCATCATGACAGCATGGCCCGCAGTCTCGACATCATCGGTGAGGCGGGGATCGATATAGTCCCGCTCTATTTCGAGCGGTTTTTCTCGGAATTTCCCGAAGAACTTGCCCAGTTCCACAACCGCCAGTCATCGCAGGGCACCATGATCACACAGATGATCACCATGCTGCTGGGGCAGGCCGCCGACGAAGGCTGGGTGCCGCCGATGATGTGCGCGCAGGTGACCGCGCACTATGACCGGGGCGATATTGCGCTGGCCAGCTATCGCCGTTCGCTCGACCTGCTGGTTGAGGTTTTGGCCGAGGCCGCAGGGCCACAGTGGGATGCGCCCCAGGACACAGCTTGGCGCACAGAGGCAGAGCGCCTGTTCGCGGTGATTGCCCGCTATCACTGATCCTGCCATGATCGGCGCCATGGCTGTTCCATCGTTTCGCACCCGCCTGCGCGCCTTTCAGGCCATGCGCGGCAATCCGCCCGATCCCGGCTTCATCGCCGATCTGGAATTCCTGGAAAACCGCGATCTTGATCTGTCGGTGCGCTTGGGCGCGATGCTGGCGTTCAACGCCTTGCTGATCACCATCGGCACCCACCCGGTTTCCGCCAGTCCCGGCGCGCCGCTCAGCCTTGACGCGGCCAGCCAGCCCTGGCTGACGCTGGCCAGTCTGGCGGGGCTGCTGCCGCTGGTGCTGTCGAGCTGGTTCGTGCTTTCCGCCATGCTGCTGGGCGAAGAGTTCGACGCCGACGATCTGGATGGCGAGGCCATGCGCACGCGCCTCTTTGCCGCCTTCATCCGGTCGATCGACGCGCAGGCACGGCTCTTGACCCGGGCGATCCATGCGACCATCGCCGGTTCCGCGCTGACCGCACTGGTCTGGGCGGTGATCCTCTGGACCAAGATGGGATAAGGCAATGAGCGGCGACGACGAAGACTACGTCTATGACGAGGACAGCGGCGAATGGCTGCCCGCCTCGGAACTCGCCGCCAAGCGTGCCGCGGAAAGCGCGGTGGAAGTGCGCGATGCCGTGGGCAATCTGCTGGCCGATGGCGATGCCGTGACGCTGATCAAGGATCTGACGGTCAAGGGCGCTGGCCAGACGCTGAAGCAGGGCACTGTCATCCCCTCGATCCGCCTGACCGGCGACGCGCAGGAGATTGACTGCAAGTACCCCGGCATCAAGGGTCTGGTCCTGCGCGCGGAATTCGTGCGCAAGCGCTGACCCTTTTCGCAAAAAGATCGGGCGGCCCGCGCTGGTCCTGCCAGCACGAGCCGCCCTGCCCACTGCCCGCGAAACGGGCGAAAGGGCGCTTGGAAGATCAGTTCACGCTGGCCTTCTCGCGGTAGGGAGCAACGCCTTCGCCGCGTGCCGCTTCCTGCTTGCTGAACGGCGTATAGGTGCGGAAATCGAAGGGCTCGGTCGCCGCCTCGCGCTGGCGGTGTTCGTGCGCAGCCACCAGAATGCGCGCGCGCTTGCGCCGCGTCTTGCGCGAACGGAACGGGTTGCTCTCGTCCGGCTGGGCTGCGACCATGCGCTCGATCAGCGCCTGGCGCTTTTCGCCAGTCGGCACCGGGCCACTCGGCAGGCGCACGGACTTTGCGCTGGTCTTGCGCGCGGCCGGTGCGGCCCCGACTGCACGATCGGCAGCGACAGGTATTGCGGCAGCCGGGGCGACCTCGGGATCGCGCTGTGCCACCGGCTTGCGGGCGACCTGCGGCTGGAACGGTTTGGCCGTGCGGCGACGGCGGCTTGCCATGGCCGCCGCGGCAATCCCGCCGCCCAGCACCAGCCCGCCCAGCGCGAAGGGCACGAGCGAGCCGCCATCGTTGGCCGGCGCCACAGGCTGCGCGGCAACGGGGGCAGGATCAGCCGCTACGGGCGGCGCGGCGGGTTCCATGGCCGCATCCGAAACCGGGCCGGGAGGGACTGTGGTGGTCGGCACGGTTTCGGACGCGGCGCCGGCAGCCGGCTGGGACGAGGGAGCGGCCGGGCTGCTCGAACGGGTGGTCGGCGCGCTGGCATTGCGCGCAGAGGTGGTGCGGGTGGCAGAAGACGCCGGAGCACTGGCGCGCGTTTCGCTGACGTCTGGAAGGACGATCGGCGCGGTCGGCGCCGCCTGCTGCACGGGCGGGCTTGCCGCTTCCGGGGCCGGAGGCGGTGCATCGACCGGCGGCAGGACGATCACTGGCGTCTGAGCGGCAGGTGCGGCCGGAGCCGTCGCCGCATCCTGGGCAAAGGCGGTTGAAGGAATCGCGCTGGCTGCAAGAATCGCGGCAAGGGCGAGGGGCGAAGCAGTGGGGGCAATTTTCGTCATGCAACCAAGCTGGCGACGCATACGGCAAAATAAAAGCTTGACTATAGCGTTTTGTGACGAACCGAAGCAGTCAAACAGACGAACGGAGTGCGATTGAAATATGTGAAAACTCGCTTGATATTATATACATGAAAGCGAGATAGTCTCATTCATCTGAGGTTTATTTAACTCTGAAACATTGTTATTATGCGGTTGTGTAAATATAAACAAAAGATGAACAGAATATACACATATTCGAATTTTGAACTATTTAGAAAGCCGCCGACGATTCGCGCGCACCTTTGACCGATAGTGGCGCAGCGATCGCTTGGTTGCCGATTGCGGCCCCTGCATCGGGTTCGCCATCATATCCTTGCCCAGTTGCATGTTGGCTTCGACCTTCTCCGAAACCATGCGAACCGCCTCCTTGCTGGCGCCGGCCCCACCCTGCGCCAGTTTCCACGACCGCAGCATGATGACCGAGGCGGCTTCGCCCCAGAGCATCCACGCCTGGGCGGACAGCTGCATCCATTCGGCAAGGGGTATTGGTGAAGGCGTGCGGGGCATCATCGGGGTCCTCTATCGGCGCCCGGCATCCCCATCCCTTTTGCTGCTCTAGCACGGCCACCCGCGAAGCCGGCCATGAATTCGGCTGGCGCGCGATAACAGTTGCGCACGGAACGGCGCCCGCGTCACGAACAGGCCTCGACATAGCCGAGCGCCGGCATCGTGCCGAAATGCATCGCGGTAACCTTGCCCTGCGGGCTCATTTCAAAACGAACCGCCGGATCGCCACTGGGCGCGTTCGGGGCCGTCAGGTATTTGCCGCCGTCGACATATTTGTGCGGGCTCTCGCGGAAGCCCGGAAAGGCGCTGTCCACCTGGGCGCGGGTCGAACCGGGGCCGATGCCTTCGACCGTGCGGACGGCGGCACCTTCGCTCACCGAAATGCGACGAATCTTGCCGCCTTCGGCGATGGCATAGACCTTGGGATATTCGGGCGAGGACAGGACGCGGCACTCGTCCGAAGCCTGTGCGCCGCGTTCGGCCCACGAACTGCCCTTGGGCACCGGCTGCCCGAATTTGAGCGCGCCCAGCCCTTCGAGCGTGAGGACCGAGGCGGAAGTGGACGTGGCGGAGTCGTTTGGCTCCCCGGCAAGGCCCGACGGTTGCACGGGCGTATCGACCGCCGTTCCGCTCGTCGCCAGCGCCGGATCGGGCGGTGCGGCCATCTCCTGCTTGCAGGCGGCAAGGCTGGCGACAAGCGCAAGCGAGGCGAGCGGGGCGAGATACGCGGTGCGGGTCATGCGTGAGGCAACACGCAAAGCCCGCGCCGGTTCCCGATCAAGCGGCAGAGCGCGCGGCGACAGCGCCCGGCGGTGCCCTCATTCGGCGTGGGGACCGGCCAGACGGTTCCACACCAGCGCGAAGACAAAGCCCAAAGCATAGCCGATCGCCGCCGTCAGCGCGACCAGCCCCGCCGCCTTGCCCAGGGCAAAGGGCGCCATCGCATAGTCGAAACGCAGGAAATGGAGATCGAGAATGAAATCCATCAGTGGCTTGGCCCAGCCCAGTGCCACCAGCAGCGCCCAGGCGAGGTGAAACAGCCCCATCACCGCGCCAACCGCCAGAGCCGTCTTGTTCGTATGGATGCGTCGCATCAGGTCTCTCCTTCGGACCGGCGACAGGGCCAGTGTAGCGCGGATATGCGGGATGGCAAATCGGGTGTGGACGAATGGGTCGCCCGATTGGTTGATGGCGATCAGGACCGGAGCCGTATCGCCTCGAGGCCTGTTAATACGGACCGCATCGCCACCATCAGGAGCAGTTGAGCATCGCCCCGGAAGGCAGGCCGATGTAATAGCCATTCCGGAATTTGACCAAGGCGTTTGCATAGTCCGGATGGCACTGTTCGGCGTTGAGGCGGTTGATCGTGGAATTGATCGTGTTGCAGCCGCTGCGCACATAGTCCCCGCCCATCACCGGGCCGCTGCCGCCCATCTTGAGCCAGGCCTCCACCCATTTGCGCGCGGCCATCATGTCCTTCGTCGATCGGGCAACGCCCTGGTCCATGATCGAGCGGCACTGCGCATCGCGCGGGTCAACCTGCGCCGCGGGGCGCGATTCTGAAGCGCCCTGCGAACTATAGCTTGAGGAGGACGCCGCGATGGCCGCCTGCCGCGCCGCGTACTCGGCACGGCTGCGCGCGGCCTCCTGCTGGCGGGCGGCGGCAAGCTCTGGCGTCTCGATCTGCGCGGCATAGGCCTTCAGCAAGCCGGAATGGTCCTTGCGCGGCGAAGCGATGCAGGCATCGGCCAGCTTCTTCATCACCGGCAGCGGCACGGCGGCGTTCATCAGCCGCTTGCGCAGCTTGTAATCGGGCCGCAGATCGATGTTCTGGATATAGACGCCGGTCGCATCGCCGAACTTGCCGATCGCCTTGAAGTAGGACTGGTAGACCTTCACCTTGTTCTCGATCCCGTTGTAGCTGTCCATCGTGGCGTAGATCGCGACGTAGCAGCTGTAGGCATCCAGATCGGCCGCGCTCTGCGAGGTGGCCGGCTGCGGCATGGAAATCAAGGCTCCGCCCAGGAAACCAAGAGCGACGAGAGCAGAGGGGCGCATTCAGGGGTTCTCCGGCAGGCTGTGCGCGCCCTGACTAACGCAAAGAGCGCGCCGGAGAATGTGAAAAATGCCGTTAGTGGGCCGCCTTTCCAGTCCTTATCCGGCATCATTTTGGCGGCTTGTATTTCATATTGCAGCGAAGATCTGGAATCGAGCGGGCATAACCGGTTGCAAAGAGAGGTGAGCCAAGCCTCATGATCATGCGGCTCACACGCTGCGGACCACCTCCTTTGACGGTCACCTCCGTATCTTCATCCGATCAATTGCGCGTGCTTCGCGGGGTCAAGGGAATGGCACTGGCCGGACTCTCATCGACTGGCAGTACCGCCATCGAATAGGCGCCAATGTTGTTGCTGCCATAGGCAACCCACGCATAGCCGCCATCTCCCCAGCCCGTGCCCCAGCTGTTCCGGACATGCCAGGCACCGGCGACGTCGTCCCAGCCGACGATGACCACCGCATGGTTGATTTCGGGACGCCCCCCAAGGGTAACCGGATTGAAGTTTTCATTGAAAACGCCCCGTTTGTAATGCTGGAAAGCGGGCGTCGCGTACATCGAGGTTACGACCGGGCCCATCAGCGCAAGCCCCCTCTTGATCCGCCACGTTGCCGCCCGGGCATCAACATCGACATAGCCATGAACCCCGACGCGATGCGAGCCGTAGGGATTGGCCACGCAGGGACTTTGAAATGCTTGATAGGGATCACGGGCTTCATCGCGGACCCCTCCGGTAGTCGTTCGCATCGAAGCGTAGACATCACCGTAAAAGCCGCCCTGGCAGCTGCCATTGACACCAGGGCAATTCAAGACGTGCTGTTCGGACGTATCGATTGTCACCCCGTATTGCAGGGCATAGGTCCCTTCCCAAGCCCCCATTGCGGCAAAGGCCCAGCATGCGCCGCAGGACATCTGGTCCTTCACCGGGGTCATTACCGGCCAATAGCTGCAGGTCGAAGAACCTTCTCGGCACAAGCGCATCGCCAAGCGGCTGCGCACCACGCGTGTCGAGGGCGATATCTTCGCGCCGCCGGACTGCGCCTGCGGACTTTCGAACAGCTTGCCGTCGCCATTCTTCCAGTCTTTCACTTGCTCATCGAAGTTGGCTGGCGCAATCGTTGCAGCCAACTTTGACAAAGGCCGCTCGGAAGCGCCGTTCCAGCCCACCTGAAACGTCCATTTCTTCTTCAAGCCCTCGGCGCGCAGCGCCTCGATCGTCTTCTGCACTTCGGCAGAGGGTGCGGCCGCTGGCTCTGCGGCTGCCGCTGTACCGGGTGCCGCAAGAAACGCCGCACCAATGGCAGCGATTACCTTCAAGAAATTATTCGAAACCCTCATGCCCCTCAACAATCCCCCTTTGCAAAACTGTACGATCAAAAAATGATACGTGCCTGATCAAATTATTGATCTACTTTGAACTTTGCAAATTCGGATCTCTGTTTCGGCTGGATAACCAGAAAATAATACAACCGAGAATAACTAAGATTACGACGACAGGTGCAATGAACCCTCAACCACCAGCCTTACTTCCGCGCCTTCTCCGGCCGCACGTAATCCCGCCCGGCGTTGTGTGCGATGGCTTCGCGGATGAGCGTCTGGAAGGCCTCGCCGTCCAGTTCGTCGCCCTCCTTCAGATCGATTGCCCGGCGGGTGCCGGTGTCCTTGGCGGGTCCGAACAGGCCGGTCGGATCGGGCAGCTTGGCCCCGCGCGCGAAGGTGAGCTTGACCTTGTCCTTGTAGGTTTCGCCCGTGCAGATCAGGCCGCCATGCGACCAGGTGGGCACGCCCGCCGGGTTGCTCGGCTTGCGCCACTTCACTTCCTCGACGATCCCCGGATCGGCGGCGAGGATCAGCGCGCGGACATGATCCAGCGTGGCCGCGCGCCAGTCTTCTGCCTCAGTCATGTTCGCGGTCGCCCGCGCCCATGTACAGCTCGCGGCCGGTCTCCTCGTAGACCTTGCTCATCTCGGCCATGCCCTTCTCCGCCTCGTCGGCGGCGACGAAGCTTTCGGGGGACTGGTTCTGCAGCTTGGCGAAGTCGCGCACTTCCTGGCTGATCTTCATCGAGCAGAACTTCGGCCCGCACATCGAGCAGAAGTGGGCGCTCTTTGCGCCTTCGGCCGGCAGGGTCTGATCGTGGTACTGTTCGGCGGTGTCGGGGTCGAGCGACAGGTTGAACTGATCGCGCCAGCGGAATTCGAAGCGGGCGCGGCTTAGGGCGTCGTCGCGGACCTTGGCGGCCGGGTGGCCCTTGGCGAGGTCGGCCGCATGGGCGGCGAGCTTGTAGGTGACCACGCCGACCTTCACGTCATCACGGTCGGGCAGGCCGAGGTGTTCCTTGGGCGTGACGTAGCAGAGCATCGCGGTGCCGAACCACCCGATCATCGCCGCGCCGATGCCGCTGGTGATGTGGTCGTAGCCGGGCGCGATATCGGTGACGAGCGGGCCGAGGGTGTAGAACGGCGCTTCGCCGCAGGCGGCAAGCTGCTTGTCCATGTTCTCCTTGATCTTGTGCATCGGCACGTGGCCGGGGCCTTCGATCATCACCTGGACGTCCTCGGCCCAGGCGCGCTTGGTCAGTTCGCCCAGGGTATAGAGCTCGGCGAACTGGGCCTCGTCGTTGGCGTCGTAGATCGATCCGGGGCGCAGACCATCACCAAGCGAATAGGCCACGTCATAGGCCTTCATGATCTCGGTGATCTCGTCGAAGCGTTCGTAGAGGAACGATTCCTTGTGATGCGCCAGGCACCACTTGGCCATGATCGAGCCTCCTCGCGAGACGATCCCGGTCATCCGCTTGGCGGTCATGGGGATATAGGGCAGACGAACCCCGGCGTGGATGGTGAAATAGTCCACGCCCTGCTCTGCCTGTTCGATCAGGGTATCGCGGAAGATCTCCCAGGTCAGGT
>JBJTLW010000100.1:0-5624 GCA_046063225.1 Novosphingobium sp.
CCGGCAAGGGCGCAAACAAAAAAAGGGCGATCCCGCAGGACCGCCCTTTCTTCATCTCGCGAGAAGAACCCGCGACGAGATTACTTGACCTCGACCGTGCCGCCAGCAGCGGTGATCTTGGCAGCGATTTCGTCGGCTTCGCCCTTCGAAACGCCTTCCTTGATAGCCTTCGGAGCGGCTTCCACCAGCGCCTTGGCTTCGGTCAGGCCGAGCGAGGTGATCGCGCGGACTTCCTTGATGACGGCGATCTTGTTGCCGCCGTCGCCGGTCAGGATGACGTCGAATTCGGTCTTTTCTTCAACCGCTTCGGCAGCAGCGCCGCCGCCGGCAGGGGCAGCAACGGCAACGGCAGCAGCGGCAGAAACGCCCCATGCTTCTTCCAGGGCCTTGGCAAGGTCAGCCGCCTCAAGGACGGTCAGCTTCGAAAGTTCTTCAACAAGCTTGGCGATATCGGCCATGATGTTTCACTCCAGATTGATGTGGCCGGAACACGGTGGTTCCGGAAGGATAGTTGAACGTCTTGGATCAAGCAGCCTTGGCGTATGCGCCGAAGACGCGGGCCAGCTTCGCCGCCGGAGCGGTGGTGAGCTGGGCGATCTTCGTGGCAGGCGCCTGGATAAGTCCGATGAGGGTGCCGCGCAGTTCGTCGAGCGAGGGCATCGAGGCAAGAGCCTTGACACCTTCGGGGGTGAGAACCTGGCTGCCCATCGAACCGCCAACGATTTCGATCTTGTCGTTGGCCTTGGCGAACTCGACAACGGCCTTCGCCGCTGCGACCGGATCTTCCGAGGAAGCCAGTGCCGTCGGGCCGGTGAGGAAATCACCGAGGCCGACGTAGTCCGTGTCCTGAATGGCAAGCTTGGCAAGACGGTTCTTCGCAACCTTGTAGGTCGCGCCCGCTTCACGGATCTTCGTGCGCAGCTGGGTGGACTGAGCCACCGTCAGCCCCAGGTTGCGGGTGACGACCACCACGCCGGCCTGGTTGAAGACCGCGTTGAGCGAAGCGACCGAATCGGCTTTTTGCGAACGATCCATGCCTTACTCCTTCACACATGGCCGCACGGGCGAACCCCGGGCGACCGGCTACGTTTGTCCATGCCGCTTGGGCAGCATGGGCGAGTCCGTCGATGGGGGAAGGAGCCACGGAAAACCGTGGGTTTGACACCGCACTCAGCAATCGAGCGAGGGGCCGGAAATTCTCTTTTCCCCGTCTAGGCTGCAAATTAAGGGGGGAACCCCCAGCAACTGTCTCGGACGGATGATCGGCGGCGCCAGATTGCTCTGGACCAGCCGGTCAGGGCCGCGCCATTAGCAGGCCGGCCGCCGGTGTCAAGGAAATGCGCGGCGAAACGGTTTGTTAACCATGGTCTGCCATGCCCTCTCTACGTGAATTTCCGAGAGCAGGGGTACCATGACCGCAACCGTTACAGCGCCAACCAAGACCTGGCTTACGCCCAAGGTTGCCGATCGGGCCGAACAGGTGGCGATCGTCATCCTGTGGCTGTTCCTCGCGTGGCGCGTCGAGATTTCGGACAATCCCTGGGCGATCCTGCTGCTCGCATCGGAATCGCTGATTGCCTTCTTCACCCTGATCCGCCGGCCGACGACGCAGCTTTCCATGCGGCTGGGTGACTGGCTGCTGGCGATGACCGCCACCTGCGCCGGCTTGCTGATCGTGCCGGGCGTGGTGGTGTCAGAGGCTCTGGTGCCGCTGGGCGTGCTGCTGTTCGTGGGTGGCAACCTGTTCCAGCTGTGGGCCAAGCTGACCCTGCGCCGCAGCTTCGGCGTGGCTCCGGCCAACCGCGGCGTCAAGATTTCCGGGCCTTATCGTTATGTCCGCCACCCGATGTACCTGGGCTATGGCATCGGCCACATCGCGGTGCTGCTGCTGATGTTCTGGCCGGTCAACCTCGTGATCTATGCGATTGGCTGGTGGGCGCAGGTGCTGCGTATCCTCGCCGAAGAGCGCGTGCTGTCGCAGGACCCGGCCTATGCCGAATACATGCGCCAGGTGAAGTGGCGGCTGATCCCCGGCGTGTTCTGATCCGCCGGGCTGGTACCGGTTAACCGATGGCGCGGCGCAGCGATGCGGCCGCGCTTTCGATTTGGGCGGCGCGCGTGCAGGTGCCGGTGCAGCGGGCGGCGGCCTGTTCAAGCTTTGCCAGCTCTGCCTTCGCGCCGTCGCGGTCACCACGGGCAAGAGCAACCAGGCCCAGGCCCTGCAAGGCGGCCGGATTGCTCGCATTGCGGCGCATGGAGCGGTGGAAATAGATATTGGCGCGGGCAAGGTCGCCGGCGCCAAGATTGGCAAAACCGGCCATCAGCTGAATGCCGGGATCGAGCGAGCCATCGGCCAGCGGGGCGAAGAGGCTCGCCGCCCGCGAGTAGTCCCCATTTTGCAGGGCCATGCGCGCGCGGGCCAGATCGCTCTTCACCGGAATGCTGGCGGCATAGGTGCCATCCGGGGGGGATAGGGTCGCGTATTCACTGGCCAGGCCGGGAGCGGCAAGGGTCATGGCGAAGCAGGCGGCGGCAAAGGTGGCGGCAGGACGACGCATGGCAGCTCTCCAACAGGTCGAACCGATGCGGAAGAATGCCACAGTTCCCGCTACTTGCAAGGCAAAAGAGGGCGGCGCTGGGGGGAGGCGCCGCCCTCTTGGGGTTGCTGGCCGGTCCGGGGGACTAGTCTTCCCGGCCAGCATTCTGACGGTCGGTCAATCGGCGTCGTAGCCGAGCAGGTCGCCGGGCTGGCATTCGAGCACCTCGCAGATCGCCTCCAGGGTCGAAAAGCGGATGGCCTTGGCCTTGCCGGTCTTCAGGATCGACAGGTTGGCGAGGGTCAGGCCGACACGGTCCGCCAGTTCGGTCAATGTCATGCGGCGGGCGTGCAGCAGGTCGTCGAGCTTTACCACGATCTTGCTCCTTCCTTCGGAAATGGTGTCGTCGTCGGCCATCACACGGTCCCTTCCAGGTCTGCGCGCATGCGGGCGCCTTCGCGGAACACGCGGGCCAGGATAAACAGCAGCAGGGCGGTCAATATGCCCCCGCCATCGAGGCCGAAGCCCAGGTGGGTGTCATGCCCGGCCTTCTCGGCGTAGGGGGCAAGGTAGGCCGCGATCGATCCGAGCACGAGGCCCAGACCCTGCGCGCCGACGACGAACCAGCCCATGCGGCTCAGGCGCTGTGCGTTGACGGGGTTGAACGCCTCGCCCTCGCCGACCGAGCCGATGATCCGGTTCAGTTCGGTAAAGAACTGCAGGGCCAGGTAGAGCAGCCCTTCGATGAACAGCATGGCGACGACGACCAGCCAATAGGCCGTATCGGGCGCGCTGACCTTGACCGCCTCGGCCAGGATGTCGGCACGTTTGACGGTGAGGAGGGCGCCGGTCCCGATCCCGACCATGACCATGGCAAAGATCATCACACCGATCAGGATACAGACGATGATCCGGGCCGAAGCCAGCAGCGGATCGCGGGGTTTTGCGCTCATGCGGGAATATCCTTGTGCAAAGGGGGTCAGGCGAGGTTTTCGATGAGCATCACCTGGCCGGTGGCGGGCAGCGAGATCGTCGGCAGCCAGGTCGTCACCACGAGGGCGAGCGACATGAGGATCGACAGGGCTTGCGAGGTCTGAAAGCGGGTCATTGATTGTTCTCCGATAAACTCAATATCGATAATCAATAAACCGAGTCGGCCTTATTGTCAATCGATAATATTGAAAAACGATATGCTGCTTATTGAAAAGCGAAAAACCGCGCGTTTCCGCCGATTTGGTTGACAGCTGCGCCCCCTCGCGCCTATACGCGCGCCTTCGCTCGTCCGCTTCGAGCAAGGAAATCCCATGCGCAGGGGGTCTCCACAGAAAGGAAGCGGCGGGTTTTCCATCTGACGCGACAGGCTGCCAGCCATGCTGTGCCCGATTCGGGGACGTGCGTGTGCCGTGCGGCCTTTTGTCGTCTCTGGCCGGGTCCGCAGCGGGTCCGGGCTGAAACGGATGGTGCCACCAGCTGCGCGTGGCAAGATTTATCCGCCGGTCCGCCGGCAACAGTGAAAGAGGCGATACCCCTCATGGCGAAGAAGGCCCAGTCCGCTCCTGCCGCACCGCGCGGCCAGTCCAAGCGGCGCATCCGCAAGATTTTCGGCGACATCCACGAAGTCGTCCAGATGCCCAACCTGATCGAGGTCCAGCGCGAGAGCTACGAACAGTTCCTGCGTTCCGATCCCTCCACCGGTTATGTCTCGGGCCTGGAAAAGACGCTGCGCTCGGTCTTCCCGATCCGCGATTTCGCCGGCACCTCGGAACTGGACTTCGTTCACTACGAACTGGAAGACCCGAAGTACGACGTCACCGAATGCCGCCAGCGCGGCATCACCTATGCGGCGCCGATGAAGGTGACGCTGCGCCTCATCGTGTTCGAGGTCGACGCCGAAACCGAAACCCGTTCGGTCCTCGATATCAAGGAGCAGGACGTCTACATGGGCGACATGCCCCTGATGACGGAGAACGGCACCTTCTTCATCAACGGCACCGAACGCGTCATCGTGTCGCAGATGCACCGTTCGCCGGGTGTGCTGTTCGACCATGACCGCGGCAAGACGCACTCCTCGGGCAAGTATCTCTTCGCCGCCCGCGTGATTCCGTACCGTGGTTCGTGGCTCGATTTCGAATTCGACGCAAAGGACATCGTCAACGTCCGTATCGACCGCAAGCGCAAGCTGCCGGTCACCGCGCTGCTGCACGCGCTGGGCCTGGGCGACGAAGAAATCCTCAACTACTTCTACCAGACCGTCACCTGGGATCGCGGTGAAGGCGGCTGGCGCGTGCCGTACCAGGCCGAACAATGGCGTGGTACCAAGCCGCAGTTCGACATCGTCGACGCCAAGTCGGGCGAAGTGATCTTCCCCGCCGGCACCAAGATCAGCCCGCGCGCTGCCAACAAGGCGGAAAAGGACGGCCTGGCCGAACTGCTGATCCCGACCGAGGAAGTCTTCGGCCGTTACGCCGCGCGCGACATGATCGACGAAAAGACCGGTCGCATCTGGATCGAAGCCGGCGACGAAGTCAGCCCGGAAAACCTGGAAGCGATCGACAAGGCCGGCATCGACCGTCTGGAACTGCTCGACATCGACCATGTCAGCACCGGTCCGTGGATCCGCAACACGCTGAAGGCCGACAAGTCGCCCGACCGCGATCACGCGCTGGCCGATATCTATCGCGTCATGCGCCCGGGCGAACCGCCGACGCGCGAAACCGCCGAAGCCCTGTTCGAAGGCCTGTTCTTCGACGGCGAACGCTATGACCTGTCGGCCGTGGGCCGCGTCAAGCTCAACATGCGTCTCCAGCTCGACGCCGAAGACACCGTCACCACGCTCCGCACCGACGACATTCTTGCCGTGGTCAAGGAACTGGTGAACCTGAAGGACGGCAAGGGCGAAGTCGACGACATCGACAACCTTGGCAACCGCCGTGTCCGTTCGGTCGGCGAACTGCTGGAAAACCAGTACCGCGTCGGCCTGCTGCGCATGGAACGCGCGGTCAAGGAACGCATGAGCAGCGTCGACGTGTCGACCGTCATGCCGAACGACCTGATCAACGCCAAGCCGGCCGTGGCCGCGGTGCGCGA
>JBJTLW010000101.1:0-7903 GCA_046063225.1 Novosphingobium sp.
TCCAGGCATTGCGCACCTCGCCGTTCGACATCAGCATGTAGGGCGGGTTGCGGTCCTTCTGCACCGCAAGGTCGCTGTGCTTGCGGGTGCCGAGCATGAACAGCAGGCCAAGCCCCACTGCCGACCATATCGCGAGGTAGACCAGCGTTCGCGGGTGCCAGATCAGCTTGAGGTGCGAGGTCGGTGCGGCGCCTGCTTTTTCGCGCTCGGAATCCTCGAGCGTGGCATAGTCGATCAGTCCGCGCGGGCGGCCAACCTGCTTCATCACCTTGTCGCAGGCATCGATGCACAGCGCGCAGGTGATGCAGCCAACCTGCGACCCTTCGCGGATGTCGATGCCTGTCGGGCAAACCGCCACGCACTGGTTGCAATCGACGCAGTCACCCACCCCGCCCGGGTTCTTCTCGGCCTTCTTGACGCTGCCACGCGGTTCGCCGCGCCAGTCCTTGTAGGTGACCAGCAGCGATTTCTCGTCCAGCATGGCGGTCTGGATGCGCGGCCAGGGGCACATGTAGATGCACACCTGTTCGCGCATGAACCCTCCGAACCACAGCGTCGTCGCGGTGAGTACGGCAACGGTCGAATAGGCAATGGAAGGGGCTTCACCGCTCCAGAATTCGCGCCACAGGGTCGGCGCGTCGGCGAAGTAGAGAATCCAGGCGCCGCCCGTGGAAAAGGCGATCAGCAGATAGATCGACCATTTGAAGGCGCGGCGCGCGATCTTGGCCGGGCCCCAGGGCGCCGCATCAAGCCGCAACTGCGCATTGCGGTCGCCATCGATCAGCCGGTCCAGGTGCTGATAGAGGTCGGTCCAGACCGTCTGCGGGCAGGCATAGCCGCACCATGCGCGCCCGACGGCGCTGGTCACCAGGAACAGGCCGATCCCCGCCATGATCAGCAGGCCGGCCACCAGATAGAATTCCTGGGGCCAGATTTCGATGGCGAACATGTAGAACCGGCGGTGCGCCATATCGACCAGCACCGCCTGGTTCGGCGCATAGGGTCCACGATCCCAGCGCAGCCATGGCGTTATGTAATAGACCGCAAGGCAGGCCAGCATCACCGCCCATTTAAGGCGGCGAAACCTGCCGTCTACCTTGCTGGGGCAGACGGCCTTGCGTTTCTCGTAGAGCCCAGCGGCGACCGGGACTGGCTTTGACATTTCAACAGGCCTTTACTTGCCCTGAGCTGCTCCGGCAGTCGGGGCGGCGGCAGTTGCCGGGGCAGGGGTGAACTTCTCACCACCGCCCAGCGAGTGGACATAGGCGGCCAGCATCTTGATGGTCACCGGGTCGAGGCGGCCTCCCCAGGCGGGCATCTGCCCGGCATGGGCCTGCGTGATGCTGGCGGTAACCTGCGAAGGCTTGTCGCCATAGAGCCAGATCGAATCGGCAAGGTTCGGCGCGCCGAACTGGCGCAGACCCTTGCCGTCCGGCCCGTGGCAGGTGACGCAATTGGTGGCGAACAGCGCGGCGCCGCTGCCGGTCGGCCGAGCCTTGCCGGTCAGCGACAGGACGTGGTTGGCCACATCGTTCACCTGCATCGGCGTCAGGATGCCGTCCTTGCCGAAGCTGGGCATCAGGCTGGTGCGGGTCTGCGCATCGTCGGGCGAGCGGATGCCGTGGATGATCGTCGTTTCGATCGCCTTCAGGTCACCGCCCCACAGCCAGTCGTTGTCGGCCAGGTTGGGATAGCCGCCGCCGCTGCCGGCCGGGCTGCCACCGCCCAGCGCACCGTGGCACTGGACGCAGTTGACACGGAACGCCGCCTTGCCGCCGGCCACCGCAGCGGCCAGCAGTTCGGGCTTGTTCTGAAGCTCTTCAACCGGAACGCCCGCCAGATCCGCGCGCACCTTGGCGTGGATGGCGTCGCCGGCGGTCTTTTCTGCCGCCAGCTGGCCTCGGCTGGTCCAGCCCCACAGGCCTTCGGTGCCTTTCGACAGCATCGGCCAGGCCGGATAGACGACCACATAGGCGATCGAGAACAGGATCGAGGCGTAGAACGTCAGCACCCACCAGCGCGGCAGCGGCGTGTTGAGTTCCTCGATGCCGTCCCATTCGTGGCCGACGGTTGCAGTGCCGGTGGCTTCGTCGATTCTCTGTTCAGCCATTGTCGTCTTCCTTGAAGATGCTCATCGCGGCGTCGCGGTTCCGTTCGCGCGCGCCGGGGCGGAAGGGCCACAGTGCACAGATCCCGAAGGTCAGCACCATGGCGAGCAGGCCCCAGCTGTCGGCCAGCTGGCGCAGGGTTTCGTATGTCGAATGCGGAGAGATCATCGGCCCTTCTCCTTGGCGAGGTCTTCCTGCGCGGAGACGGCGTTCACATCGACCATGGTGCCGAGCACCTGAAGGTAGGCGATGAGCGCGTCCATTTCGGTGAGCCGTGAAGGATCGCCGTCGTAATCGCGCACCTGCGCCTTGGGATAGCGCTTGGCGATGTCGCTGCCGCTCATCGGATCGGCCTGGCCAACAAGATCCTCGTTGGCCTTGGCAATGTGCTCCTTGGTATAGGGCACGCCGACGTGGGACAGCGCGGTCAGATCGGCCGCAGCATCCCCCACCTTGAGATCGCGCTTGGCGAGGAAGGCGTAGGGCGGCATCACCGATTCCGGCACCACCGCGCGCGGATCCTTCAGGTGCTGGACATGCCATTCATCCGAATAGCGCTTGCCGACGCGGGCAAGGTCCGGCCCGGTGCGCTTCGAGCCCCACTGGAAGGGGTGGTCGTACATCGATTCCGCAGCCAGGCTGTAGTGGCCATAGCGTTCCACCTCGTCACGGAAGGGGCGGATCATCTGGCTGTGGCAGACATAGCAGCCTTCGCGCACATAGATGTCGCGCCCGGCCTGCTCCAGCGGGGTATAGGGGCGGACCCCTTCCACCTTCTCGATCGTGTTGTCGATCCAGAACAGCGGCGCGATTTCGACGATCCCGCCGATGGTCACGACAAGGAAGCTTGCCACGGCCATCAGGGTGATGTTGCGCTCCAGCTTCTTGTGGCCGGAGAAGATGTCCTTCTTTTCCGAAGGCACAGCGTTTTCAGAAGACATTGTGTGTTTCCTCTCAGGCTGCGGCTGCGGGCAGCGGATGGTCACGGCTGGCGTCGTAGCGGGCATCGCCCAGCGGCACTTCGACACGAAGCTTGCCGGCAATCGTCTGCCAGATGTTGACGACCATGATCACGGCGCCGGCGAGGTACAGCAGGCCGCCGAAGGCACGCAGCACGAACATCGGGAACAGGGCGGAAACCGTTTCGGCGAAGGAGTTCACCAGGTAGCCGTCGGCCCCGTATTCGCGCCACATCAGGCCCTGGGTGATCCCGGCCACCCACATCGAGGCGGCGTAGAAAACGATCCCCACGGTGGCGAGCCAGAAGTGCCAGTTGATCATGCGCAGCGAATAGATCCGCTCGCGGTTCCACAGGCGCGGGACGAGGTAGTAGAGCGTGGCGAAGGTCACCATGCCGTTCCAGCCCAGCGCGCCGGAGTGGACGTGGCCGATGGTCCAGTCGGTATAGTGCGACAGCGCATTGACCGAGCGGATCGACATCATCGGGCCTTCGAAGGTGCTCATGCCGTAGAAGGCCAGGCTCATCACGTACATGCGGATGATCGGGTCGGTGCGGATCTTGTCCCAGGCGCCGTTCAGCGTCATCAGGCCGTTGATCATGCCGCCCCAGCTCGGCATCCACAGCATGATCGAGAAGACCATGCCCAGCGTCTGCGCCCAGTCGGGCAGCGCGGTGTAGAGCAGGTGGTGCGGACCGGCCCAGATGTAGAGGAAGATCAGCGCCCAGAAGTGGATGATCGACAGGCGATAGGAATAGACCGGGCGTTCGGCTTGCTTCGGCACGAAGTAGTACATCATGGCGAGGAAGCCGGCGGTCAGGAAGAAGCCCACCGCGTTATGGCCGTACCACCACTGCACCAGCGCGCCCTGGACACCGGCCCACAGCGGATAGCTCTTGGAGCCGAGCACGCTGACCGGAATGTTGATGTTGTTCACCAGATGGAGCAGCGCCACGGTGAGAATGAAGCTCAGATAGAACCAGTTGGCGACGTAGATGTGCGGTTCGCTGCGACGCGCGAGCGTGCCGACGAAGACGATCAGGTAGGATACCCAGACCACCGTCAACCACAGGTCGACGTACCATTCCGGCTCGGCGTATTCCTTGCCCTGGCTGATGCCGAGCAGATAGCCGGTGGCGGCCAGCACGATGAACAGCTGGTAGCCCCAGAAGACGAAACGGGCGAGGCCGGGGAAGGCCAGCCTCGCCCGGCAAGTACGCTGGACCACGTAAAACGACGTGGCGATCAGCGCGTTGCCTCCGAAAGCGAAGATGACGGCCGATGTGTGCAGCGGCCGCAGGCGCCCGAACGTGGTCCATTCCAGATCGAGGTTGAGCGCGGGGAAAGCGAGTTGCAGCGCGATGAACAGGCCGGCGGCAAAACCCGCCATGCCCCAGAACACCGTGGCGATGACCCCCCAGCGAATGACATCGTCGTAATATTTGCCGCGATCTTCAGCGGCGGGCGGATTGCCCGAATAATCGCCGCCGCGCAGGGCGACGGCAAGGCCGATCACTGCCGCCAGGGCGACGATGCCCATGTGCACGGCAAAGCCCCAGTCCGCAGATGCGGCAACAGCGGCGATGGCAAGAAAGAGCACGACCAGCCAGATGCCGGCGCGCGAAAGTACGCGTTCCATGAGCCTTCCCTCTCAGGACTATGTCAACGGTGCCGCGCGGGCGTCCCGAATGGTGGTTCCTCGCGGCATCTGCGGCCCTGCGCCTCTTGTTGGCTCGCCACATTGACCCGGATCAAATTGCGGGGGCGCACAAGAATATTTCGCGGCCACGCACGAATTTGCGCTCGATCAAGAACTTGGCTGATCCTGGTCAATGCCCCTGGGGCCGGCTTGGGCGATCTGCGCTTCCGACGCCGCAAAACTCCCGCATGGGGCGGGCCAGCGGCGAAGAATGAGGGTAATCATGAAGAAAATCGCGATCACCGCCGCGCTGCTTGCCGCCGCTGCCGTCAGCGCCCCCGCCCATGCCGGCAATGCCGAAGGCAAGTGGCAGGTCAAGGTTCTCGCAACCGGCGTGCTGCCCGACGGCAAGATCGACACCGGCTCGGCCATCGTCAACGCGGGCGTGCTCAACGGCACGAACGACACCAAGGCTAACGACAATGTCGTGCCGACGCTGGCGGTGGAATACTTCGCCAGCCCGAACTTCTCGATCGAAACGATCTGCTGCTTCACCTCGCACCACGTTTCGGTCACCGGCACGCCTTCGCTGTCGAACGCGATGGATCACGTCCTGATCCTGCCCGCCACGGTCACCCTGAAGGCGCACCTGCCTGCTGGCCCGTTCAAGCCCTATATCGGGGCCGGTGTCGCGCACTTCTTTGTCTTCGGGGAAAAGCCGGGTTCAAGCCTGCCGGCCGCCGTCACCAGCGCCAAGCTCGACAACACCTTCGGTGCGGTCCTTCAGGGCGGTGTCGATATTGCCGTGAACGATACGGGCATGGGCATCAGCCTGGACGCCAAGAAGTACTTCATCATCCGCGTTCGCACTTCTATGCCGGCGCCACCGAAGTGCTGAGCGCCAAGCACAAGCTCGATCCCTGGGTGCTGAGCGGCGGCGTGACCTTCCGCTTCTGACCCGCACCAGCTTGCGGACCGGCTGGGGGACATAGCCGGTTCGTCAGACGGGGGCGCGCATCGTTCAGGCGATGCGCGCCCTTTGTCATTTGGCAGCCCCGCCAATTTTGCGCCGTGTCAAAGCTCTCACGCCCTGCACGCCGTCATGGTCCCGGCCAACGCAGTTCAGTCCCTGGGAGGATGCGATGAACGAAATGAGCAAGTTCGTGGATCGGTCGGATGAAACGCTGCCGGCGGAAATGCACGGGGTCGAAGCCTATATCAGCCCGGAATATGCCCGCGCCGAGCGCGACAAGCTGTGGCGCAAGGTCTGGCTTCAGGCCGGTCGGCTGGAGGATATTCCCGAGGTTGGCAATTACATCACCTATGACATTCTCGACGATTCCGTCCTGATCGTCCGCGCCAAGGACGGCGACGGACCGGGCGCCCTGCGCGCTTTCGCCAATGTCTGCACCCATCGCGGCCGCCGCCTGGTCGATACGCCCAAGGGACAGCGCAACGCGCGCGGCAAGACGGCCAACTTCGTCTGCGGGTTCCACGCGTGGACCTTCGATGCCACGGGCGACAAGGCCGGCACCTGCTCGTGGATCCAGCAGAAGCTGGAATGGGGCGGGGCGCTCTCCGACGCGAATACACGGCTGGGCGAATTTCGGATCGATACCTGGGGCGGCTGGGTGTGGATCAGCCTTGATCCCGATATCGAGCCGCTGCGCGACTATCTTGAGCCTGCCGCGACCATGCTCGATCCTTTCCAGCTCCAGAACATGCGCCCGCGCTGGCGGTACTGGACGAAGTTCGACTGCAACTGGAAGGTGGCGCTCGAAGCCTTCAACGAAACCTATCATGTGGCGGGGACCCACCCCGAATTCATGCAGTTCGGCGATTTCACCGGCTGGGGGCGCCAGCAGGGCAAGCACAGCCACATCGGCTATGACGTGCCGAAGGACGCCGATCCCACGCTGGGCGAGAACAAGGGCAAGCTGCGGCTCGGTTCGGGCGATCCGCGCGTCGCCACGGCGGAAATGCAGAAATACACCTGGGAAGGGGTGAACACCAAC
This sequence comes from Novosphingobium sp., assembly GCA_046063225.1. GTDB lineage: Bacteria > Pseudomonadota > Alphaproteobacteria > Sphingomonadales > Sphingomonadaceae > Novosphingobium. Next base: position 6,722 of record JBJTLW010000101.1, read on the forward strand.
ACCACCCAGACGCTGTATGAAGTCGCCCAGACGCTGCCGGATGTTCTGCCCGAGGGCACGCCGCCGCAAGAGGTGCTTAAATACTGGCTGGAAACGGCGCGAGCGAAGGATGCCGCGCGCGGGGTGGTCTGGCCGAGCGTCGATACGGCGCACACGGCGGCCAGCGGCACCAGCTGGCAGATATTCCCCAATCAGCAGATCGGCCACGCGGTCAACAACATGCTCTGCTATCAGGCGCGGCCCTGCGGCTACGATCCGGACAAGTGCTATTTCGAGGTCGCCGTCTATGAGCTGTTCCCCGAAGGCCAGGCACCGGAAACCGACTGGGGCTATCTGGAACCCGACCAGTTCCCGCACGTGCTGCGGCAGGACTTCTCGAACATGGCCGCGGTGCAGCAGGGCATGAAGAACGCGGGCTTCCGCGGCAACATTCCCAACCCGAAGAACGAAGGCGCGGTCACGTCGCTGCACCGCAACCTTGCCCGCTACATGGGTACCGGCGCGCCGGTTCCGCTCGCCAAGGGCTGACCCAGTTCGCGCCACCGCCCGGGCCTATCGCCCGGGCGGTGGCGGCGATTGCGCTGGATCAAGGTGGCATTCCTGCGAACCGGCACAATCACGGCAAATCTGGAAGAGGATTTCTGACCATGGCCGATTTCGACGCGCGCGACAGTCTGATCGCAGCGGGCAACCCCCTCAAGGTGACCGACCCGGAAAAGATCCCCGCCGGCCGCTTTTATGACGAAGACTATTTTCGCCAGGAAAGCGAAGCGGTGTGGAACCACTGCTGGCAGATGGCGACGCGGCTGGAAAACATTCCCAATCCGGGTGACTGGGTGGAATACACCATCCTTGGCAAGTCGGTGCTGGTGGTGAACACCAGGAACGGCGTGAAGGCCTATGCCAACCACTGCCGCCACCGAGGCGTTCCGGTGGCCGGCGGCAAGGGCAACGAACACGGCAACTGCGCCAAGACCGGCTTCATCTGCCCATTCCACGGCTGGCGCTGGAACATGGATGGCGACTGCACCTTCGTCTACGGCAAGCACCTGTTCAATCAGGAAGTGCTGGACCACGAAGAGCTTAAGCTGATCCCGGTTCGCGGCGAAACCCTGGGCGGCGAGGCCTATATCAACTTCGATGATTCCGCGCCGAGCCTGCGCGACTGGATGGGGCCGATCG
>JBJTLW010000102.1:0-5002 GCA_046063225.1 Novosphingobium sp.
GGATGGCATGGAACAGGAACTCCCCAGGGATGCGTTTGTTGCGCCGCCGATGTGAAGCAGGCCGCGCCAACGATCAAGGGGAACCCGCGATCAGATTGAATCGAGCACGTAGCCGAGCGAACGGACCGTGCGCAGCGGATCGGGCGCGCCCGCCGCAATCAGCGATCGGCGCAGGCGGCCGATCCACACGTCGACCGTGCGTTCATCGATGCCCAGCGCGTGCTTGCCCAGATGCTCGATCAGCGCCTGACGCGAAAACACCTGGTCCGGATGTTCGAGGAAATGGACCAGCAGACGAAACTCGTTCGGACGCAGGGCAATCATGTCGCCATCGTGGCGCACCTGATGCGCCGTGCAATCGACCGCGATGGCACCGTGGCGCAGGATCTGCCGCGTTGGCTGGACGATCGCTTCGGCCGGGCCGCCATCGACCCGGTCAAGCAGGCGCTCGGCATCGAGCGGGCCGAGCAGATAGTCATCGGCCCCGGCCTGAAGCGCGCGGCGGCGGCTTTCCATGTCGGCGCTTTCCAGCACCATCGTCAGGTGTGCGCGACGGGTGGGCGTGGCATCCCTCAGTCGGCGGCACAGTTCCAGCCCCGACATCTGCGGGCAGATCCAGTCGATGAAGGCCCAGACATTGCCATCAACCGTTTCCGGCGGTTGCGGCCCGGCAAGATCGAGCAACCGCCAACCCGGCCGGCGCGTGCGCAGTTCCGCCAGCAGTCCCGGCTGCGGATCGGTAATCAGGACGGTTGTGGTCATATCCATGGGGTGCGGGATCGGTACAGCTTCGGTTCGATCGGGATCATGCCGCTTGCCAATGACGCTTTGATGACGGTGATCTGTCAGGCGTCTGGCTGCCGTCGGGCGGTCATACCGCCGTCCATTTCGTGACAGGAAGGCATCGCAATTCCACCATAGGAAACGGCCCGCCCCTGTCACATTGCTGTCACACAAAAACGCGTGAAATGCGCGGGTTTGGGCGCTAGATTCCGCTTTGCGTTGTTGGGAGAGACCATGCGATTTCACTGGCCCCTGTTGTCCGCCCTGCTGCTGATCGCCACCCCGGCTCAGGCGGAGAAGCTGCAATTCGATCACCGCCTCTATCCGCCGCTCAAAGAGGTGCTGGACAGCGGCGACCAGAACAAGGTCGCCTTCGATTCGAGCCGCCCGGGGCGCATGGTCGATTTCATCACGATCAAGGGAAAGTCGGTAAAAAGCTGGACCGAGGGTTTTGAGATCGTCGCCCTCGCCCGGCCCAAACAACTCGCCAATGTGCAGGAGTGGATGGCCTTCCTGCGCAAGGGCGCGGATCAGCGATGCCCGAACACCGTCACCGTCATCGCGCAGGACGAACGCTCCGTCACCTTTGAGCGCCATTCGCCCAAGTGCCCGGGCGAAAGGGCCGAGTTCGGGCTCTATCGGCTGGTGACTGGGCAACGGTCCTGGTTCCAGCTGACTTTGCTGTCCAAGGCGCCGCTGACCAGCGAGGAGCGCAGCCAGTGGCTGGCACTGCTCGCCTCCGCCCACCTCGACTGACGGGCACCGCCCAAGCGACGAAACACGCGTGACATACCGGCGTCACAGTCCTGTCGCGCAAGCTACGCAGGGCCGACACATGGTGAACCTAGAGGCGGGTTGAGGCCGGCCTCGGGGGCGATTCGAAATATCCCTGGACGGCATCGGACAACCGAAACCAGTCAGGGAATTTGACAGATGAAACCCGTTTGCACCCGCCGTCATGCATCCATGATCGCGCTCGCCACCGCATTGACCATCGGCCTTCCTTCGGCCGCCCAGGCCAATATCACGGTCGGAGCCGAAGGCGTGACCGTGGAAGGACCGCAGGACACCGCGCCCGCGGCCGACGAGCAGAACCAGGACGGCGCGCAGGGCACCTACAGTTCGGGTCTGACGGAAATCGTCGTCACCGCCACCAAGCGCGAAACCAACCTGCAGAAGACGCCGATCGCGATTTCCGTGCTGGCCCCCGACGCGATCAAGGACCGCCACGTGCAGAGCCTGATCGACATGGCCGACGGCGTGGTTCCCTCGCTGCGCGTTGCCACGTTTGAATCGCGCCAGACCGCGCTGACCATCGGCATCCGCGGCATCGTTCCGGCCGACGCCAACCAGACCGCGCGCGATCAGGGCGTCGGCGTCTATATCGACGGCGTCTATCTGGGCCGCCAGCAGGGCCTCAACGCCGCGCTGTTTGACATCCAGCGCGTCGAAGTGCTGCGCGGGCCGCAGGGCACGCTGTTCGGCCGCAACGCCGAAGGCGGCGCGCTGAACATCGTTACCCGCAAGCCGAGCGGCGAATTCGGCGGCCGCGCCACCGCCGGTTTCGGCAACTACGGCAGCTACAACGGCGAAATCCACCTGGACTTGCCCGTCGTCGCCAACATCGCGATCAAGATGGACGCACTGGTCAACCACCAGGATGCCACGGTGAAGAACCCGCTTTCGGGCCAGACCGGCTGGAACTATCGCCACAACATCGGCGGCCGCATCACGGCGCTGTGGAAGCCGTTTGACGGGTTTTCGGCCGAACTGTCCTATGACAAGGCCAAGGGCGAAAGCACGCCCTATTACAGCCAGCTGATCAACTACAACCCGCTGAACCGCCCGGTTGGCACCTATGTGGGCACCACGCTGACCTGCCCGGCCCCGGCAACCAGCTGCATCGCCCCGCTTTCGCCGCTGGTGGTCGTGACCGGCGAGAACACGCGCCAGACCGTCGCGGAAATCGGCGTGCCGCAGCAGCCCAGCATCGACCGCACCGACGGCTTCACCTCGACGCTGAAGTTCAAGGTCTCGCCGGGTCTGGAACTGCGCTCGATCACCGCGTGGCGCAGCGTCGGCACCGAACAGTGGGACAACTCGGGCGGCGCGCACCGCACCATCTTTGCCCCCAACGCCAACTTCAGCCGCTACAGCCTGTCGAACCTGGCGCAGACCCAGTTCAGCCAGGAACTGCAGGCCGTGGGCAGCCTCGACCAGCTCGAATACGCTGTCGGCCTCTATTACTTCACCGAAAAGGTGCGCGAATATGCCGCCACGCCGTCCACCAACAAGTGGAACGCAACCGGCACCGGCTACACCATCAACGATGCGCTCACCTGGAACCCGGCCAACTGGGCGCGCCAGCGCGACAGCAACGCCAAGGCCAGGAGCTATGCCGCCTTCGCCCAGGCCACCTGGAGCCCGCAGGACAACCTGCACCTGACGCTGGGCGGCCGCTACACCAAGGATAAGCGCGAAGGCGCGCTGACGACGGTGCAGAACAAGGCGGTGAACTTCCCCTTCACCTTCGAGAACGACCGTTTCGACCCGATGGTCACGCTTGCCTTTGAACCGGGCGACGGGGTGAACCTCTACGCCAAGTACTCGACCGGCTATCGCGCCGGCGGCGCCAACGCCCGCTCGCAGACCTTTGCCGCCTTCGGCGCCGAAGCGGTCAAGGCCTACGAACTGGGTGCCAAGCTCGACTTCCTCGATCGCCGCCTGCGCATCAACCTTGCCGGCTACATGATGGACCGCACCGGCACCCAGATCGACTTCGACAACGTCGATACCAACCCGACCAGCCCGACCTTCAACCTGCACACGCAGGAAACGCGCAACGCGCCGGGCGTGTCGAAGATCCGCGGCTTCGAAGTCGAAATGACGGCACGGCCAGTCGACGGCCTGACCATGGGCGCGAGCTATGCCTACACCAGCGTCAAGGTGCCCTCGATCCCCAATCCGTTCCTGGCCGGCAACCCGCTGACCACCGTGTTCGTGGCCTTCACGCCCAAGCACGCCGCATCGGGCTACATCGATTTCGACCTGCCGATCAACGAGAACGGATCGAAGCTGCGCTTCCACCTCGATGGCAACTACGCCAGCGAACAGTACAGCTTCCAGGACGAAGACGTGCTCGCCCAGCCCAGCTTCATCGTCAACGGCCGCCTCGCGCTGGTCGACCTGCCGATGGGCAACGGCGGCCAGCTGGTCACCTTCTCGGCCTGGGCGCGCAACCTGTTCAACGAAGCGCACATCTATCGCCGGTCGAACGCGAACAACGCCACGCTGGGCGCCTATGCCAACTTCAACGCGCCGCGCACCTTTGGCGCCGACGTGACGATCAATTTCTAGGTTTCCTCCCTGGACGGCCTGTTCGCGGGCCGTCCAACCGGACTTGGGCGGGGCGCTGCATGGCGGCCCGCCCTTTTTTGCGCAGGCTTTCTGGCCGATTTGCGCGATTCATTGCTTGCAAAGCACGGCAGAACCGCTAAGGGCCGCCACTTCCCCCGCAAGGGGGAGCGAAGAAAGCCGGAGGGGCCCCGCAATGGTGCGGATCAGCCAGCGATCGGTTAGAAGATGAGAAAGGCACCGCATGCCGTTGTACGAGCATGTCTTCCTGGCACGCCAGGATCTGAGCCAGGCGCAGGTTGATGCGCTGGCTGCTACCGCCACCGAGATCGTCGAAGCAGGTCAGGGCAAGGTCACCAAGACCGAAACCTGGGGGCTGAAGAGCCTTGCTTACAAGATCCAGCGCAACCGCAAGGCGCACTTCGTGCTGCTGAACATCGAAGCGCCCGCCGGCGTCGTTGCCGAACTGGAACGCCAGACCGCGATCAACGAAGACGTGATCCGCTGGCTCACCGTGCGCGTTGACGAGCACGAGGGTGGCCCCTCGGTGCAGATGCGCAAGAACGACCGTGAGCGCGCCAAGCGCCGTGAACGCGAGGAGTTTTAATAATGGCCCGCGCATTTTTCCGCCGCCGCAAATCCTGCCCCTTCGCTGCGAAGGACGCACCGCGCATCGACTACAAGGACGTCCGCCTGCTTCAGGGCTTCGTCTCCGAGCGTGGCAAGATCGTCCCCTCGCGCATCACCGCCGTCAGTGCCCCCAAGCAGCGCGAACTCGCCCAGGCGATCAAGCGCGCGCGTCATCTGGGCCTCCTGCCCTACGTCGTGAAGTAAGGGGTCTTACAGATGAACGTTATTCTGCTTG
>JBJTLW010000007.1:0-6466 GCA_046063225.1 Novosphingobium sp.
TGGCGCAGGAACTGCTTTCGCGCGGGGCGCGGCTGCGGGTGGTCTGCCGCACGCCGAAAAAGGCCTTCCGGCTGAAGCCGCTGGCCAACCTGGGCCAGATCCAGTTCGTCCGCGCCGACCTGACCGACAGCGCCGTGCTGCCATCGCTGGTGGCGGGTGCCGATGGCGTGGTGAACCTTGTCGGCGCCTTCAAGGGCGATCTTGATGCCCTGCACGTCCACGCCCCCGCCGCTCTTGCCAAGGCGGCAAAGGAAGCCGGCGTCAGTGCCTTCGTGCAGATTTCCGCGCTCGGCTGCGATGCGGAAAGCGAAGTCGACTATGCCCGCACCAAGGCCGAAGGCGAAGTGGCCGTGCGCGCCGCCTTCCCCAAGGCGACGGTGCTGCGTCCCTCGATCCTGTTCGGTCAGGATGACACGTTCATCACCATGTTCGCCCGCCTGATTTCGCGCCTGCCGGTGCTGCCGGTGTTCGGACCCGAGGCAAAGCTGCAGCCGGTTTTCGTGGACGATGCCGCGCAGGCCGTGGGCAATGCGCTTGCCGATGCCGGCAAGCACGGCGGCAAGACCTATGACGTCGCCGGGCCGGAGGTGATCACCATGGGCGAACTCAACCGCCGCATCGCCGCCGCCCAGGGCCGCACGCCGCTGTTCGCCGACCTGCCCGATGCGCTTTCCGGCGCGATTGCCACCGGGACGGGCTGGATGCCGATGGCGCCGATCACCGCCGATCAGTGGAAGCTGCTGAAGGCGGGGAACGTCGCGGGCAAGGGTCCGGGGATGAAGGACCTTGGCGTCACGCCGCGCCCGCTTTCGCTGTTCCTTGACCGGTGGATGGTGGCCTACCGCAAGCACGGCCGCTTCGGCACCAAGGCGCGAGCGTAATTGTCGGTTGCGCCATTTGCATCCGCAAATGGCTTGGCATCGCCGGCCCACGCCCCCACCCGGCCTCCCATAGGGTACCATGTCCGGGAGGCCGGGTGGGGGCGTGGGCCGGTGATGCTGCCAGACTTCAGTTTGGAAAAGAACGCCTAACTATCCAGATCGCCGTAATGGTCCGGCGGCTGGATGCCGTCTTGCCGCTCTGCGAGCAGCGGGCGGAAGCTTGGCCGGCTTTTCATGACCGCGTACCAGCTGCGCGCCTGATCGTGCCCCGCCCAGTCGATGCCGCCGAGATAGTCCGCAACCGAAAGGTGCGCGGCGGCGGCAATGTCGGCCAGGCTCATCGTCGCCCCCGCCAGCCACGGGCGGCGATCGAGGAGGTAATCGATGTAATAGAGATGCTCATGCGCCAGCTTCATCGCCTGGCGCAGCGCGCGGCTGTCTGGCGGCTGACGCAGGATGACCCGCTTCTTCATCTTTTCGAGCAGCATCGGGCCAGAAACGTCTTCGTAGAAGTTCTGGTCAAACAGCGCAACGAGACGGCGCACTTCCGCGCGGGCCACGGCGTTGCCCGGGATCAGCTGCGGCTTTTCCTCGGTCTCTTCGAAAAATTCGCAGATCGCCTGGCTGTCCAGCAGCGTCAGCCCCTTTTCGGGATCGTGCAGCACCGGCACGCGGCCGGCCGGGTTGCGGCCCAGAAATTCGTCGCGCCCTTCCCACGGGTTTTCGCGCCACAATTCATAGCCCACGCCCTTTTCGGACATGAGCAGGCGCACCTTTCGGCTGAAGGGGCACAGAGAGAATTGATAAAGCTGCCACATGATCGTGCTGCAATGGCGCAAAGAAACGCCCCGCTCCAACCCATTGGGGCCAAGGCGGGGCGATTATTTCTGTGCAAAACGTATTTGGGAACTTCTCAACGGAGAATCCGGACCACCTGCAGCGCGCCGGGCGCAATCAATAGCCCTTGCGCTCGGCCTTTTCGATCGTGCGGCGCATCTGCTCCGCCATGCGCTCGAATTCGGGCATCATGTCTTCCAGCGCTTCAGCAGTCCGGCCCATCTTGCCCATGGCGCGCGGCATTTCGCGGGCGATCTGCGCCGGGGCATCGCGAAGGCCCGGCCCGGCGATGTCGCGCAAGCGGGCATCGGGCGGAATGTCCCGCGCCTCTTCATCGCCCATTTCGCCCATGGCGCGGGCCAGCGGCCCGACCTTCATGTCGAGCAGCATTTCCGACATGAGCGCGGCCATGACCGAGACCTTGGCCTGCAGGGCCGGGTCGGACAGGCGATCCGAATAACGGTGCGCGTCCCTAGCCGGACGAGCGAGGGCAAGCGAAGGCGTCAGCGCCGTGACGGCAAGTCCGGCGGCAAGAGCAACACGCGAAATCATTCCCAACCTCCTGTGATGGGACGAATCAAGGTGCCGCGCTATGCCGCGCGGGCGCTTTCGCCTGGCTGAATGAACCCACCGATCAGGCTGGAACGGCAATTTTCTGCGGTGAGATCGCGGCCCGGCGCTCGGCCAGCTTGGCCTCTATCCCCTGCCACAATCGAGACAGGGCGCGATCAACGCGCGAGCCTTCGCTGAGAAGGCCCAGCGGCAGGCGCAACGCCGTTGCCTGTTCAACCTGGTTCGCCATCGGGATCGCCGGCCAACCCTGCATTTCCGCGGCGCGCAGGGCCCGCTGCGCCGGGCGCTGCGCGTTGTACATGGTCAAGACCGGCAGGATCGGCGGGTGGCGGCCGTGCAAGGATTCGATCTCGCGCCGCACGGTGTGGAGCGTGCGCAGCGCCATGGGCGAGGCGCGCAGCGGCACGATCAGCACGTCGGCCGCGTTGATCACCTGTTCGCTCACCTCGTTCAGCACGGGCGGGCAATCGAGCACGACGCGGTCGTATTGGGCGGACAGCATCCCGGTCAGCTGCGCCAGCCGCCGCTTGTGACCGATGCGCGCCAGCGCGACCGGCAGCGATCGCAGGCTGTCATCCGCCTTGAGCAGGTCGAGCCGGGAGAACCGCGTCTGTTCGATCAGCTCGCGCGGGCGGCCATCGCGCTGGAACACCGAAGCGGCCCGCGCCAGCTTGCGTTCCTCCGCGCCTAGCAGCCACGCCGAACCGCCCTGGGGATCAAGATCCCATAGCAAGGTCTTCGCCTGCCCATGATGTGCGCACCGCCACGCGATATCCACTGCAAGAGTGGTTTTTCCCACGCCGCCTTTGGCGCTGAATACGCCGATAACAGCCATGCCCTTACGCCCCGATTATCGTTTTGGAGCAATCTAAAGAGTGACATCACCGGCGGCAAGAGGCGAGCGCGACCTGTTCCGATCCGGATCAATCTGGATGCGCAGCGTTGATCCTAGAAGTTGCCTTTCACCTGGAAGGTGAAGATCGGGCCGATCAGCCGGTCGCGGTGTTCGGTAAAGGCGACGGGCGATGTGGTGCGCGGGCCGGTGAACACGGTGCGGTCCCAGTAGGATCGCGCGCCGAGCAGGTTGTTCGCCTGCAGGCGCATGGTCAGCCCCATGACGTCCTTGTGCTCGATAAAGGCGGAGCCCCAGAACGGTCCCTCCCACTGGTGGCCGAATTCGGTCAGGCGGTAGCTGTCCGACTGCTCGTAATGGCCAATACCCACGCCCCAGGCGATCTTCGATCCGGGAATGTCGTGCCGCAGGTTCGCCTCGATACCCAGCTTGGTGTAATTGTTGAACGGGATGCGGCCGCTGCCCAGCGGATCCTTGTAGCTGGCGCTCTGAGTGAAGGCCTGAAAGTTCACCTTGGCGCCCTTGAAGCCCAGCGGATCAAGGTTGATGGTGCTGACATTCTCGAAAAAGCGCACACGGGCACGCGGCACGTTACCCACGGATTCGCCGGTTCCGATGGGGATCAGCGTCACGTAGTCCTGCGTTTCCTTGAAGATCCAGTGGATCTTGGTCGACCCCCAGGCGCCGAGCCCCTTGTTCACCTCACCTTCGAAGGTCCAGTCCTGCCGGGGGCGAAGCTGGTTGTTGCCGGTGTTTGCGTTGTCGTTGTCCAGAAACACGCGGGCCAGGAAATCGTAGAACGAAAGCTGCCCCACCTGCCGGCGCAGCTTGATGTTGACGTCAAAGTCCTTCGACGGCTTCCAGGCGAGCGAGATCGAGCCCTTGGGCCGCACGAAGCTGCGCACCAGTCCGCCCGGCCCGGTCTGCGCGAGGGTTGACCGTTCGACCGCGCCGATCACCTGGAGCGTCAGGTTGCGCGCCAGCGGACGCGAAAAGCTGAGCGAGCCTTCGTAACGATCTTCCTTCACGCCGCCGCCCGCCTCGGGAAACGGGACGATGTCGAAGGTGCCCGAAGGGTTGAGCGAGCCAAGCGTTGCCGTGGTTTCCAGGCGGTTGAACGCCGCCTCGCCCGCGGCCTGCCAGTCTGCGCCCAGCATCTTCCACGCATATTCCGCGCGGGCAATGTGTTCGGCCCGCTTGCCGATCTGTTCGAAGCGGTCGCCGGTTGCCGCCGCGCCGGTTGAGGGGATCGATACGGCGCTTTGCCAGTAGGGTTCGTTGCTCGCCCGGTCGAGACCGATCAGCTTCAGCCGTCCGGGTCCAAGGCCGAATTCGAAATCGCCCCCGATCTCGCGGTTCCAGCCCCCCTGGCGCGAGGTGACGATGCGGGTGCGCGCCGGTCCGGTGGTTGGCGTGCGCAGGCCGGTTTCGTCATAGCTTTCCCAGACGCGCTGGTAGGACGCGTTGATATTGCCCACCGAACTGCCCGGCCCCCGGAACTTCAGCGTGCCGGAAAGCTTTGGCGCATCGCGGTCAAACGCCCATTCGTCATGCCGCCGCTCGGTAATGGCGCCTGCCCCGTTGCGGATGATCGTCGGGCCGCCGGCCGCGCCGCGGTTGCTATCGTTGACCAGGCTCAGCGAATATTCTGCCGCGCCCAGCTTGCCGGTGATCGAGACCGAACCGTCGTACCAGCTGGGATGGGCGTAGTGCGCACGGAACTGCGGGCTCCATCCGAACTGGCCGGAAAAACTGTCCGACTTGGAAATGACGTTGGCGACCACGCCGGTCAGCCCCGGCACCTTCAGGGTGGCGGCGTCCACCAGATCGATGCGCACGACGTTCGCGGCGGGAATGCGGCCGAGCTGGGTGAAGATATCGTCGGACTTCGACGAGAGCCGCTCGGAATTGACCAGCACATTGCCGGTTGCCTGCCCCAGCCCGCGCGAGTTCTGGTCCGGCTCCGAAATGGAGAAACCGGGGATCTGGCGCAGCATGTCGAGCGCCGATCGCGGGGCGAAGCGCACGAAGTCCGATGCGGCGTAGCTGCGCTTCGATTCCAGCGCGGAGGGTTGCGGCTCGGGCATGGGTGCGCTGTCTTCGGCGGCAGCCGGCGTGGCCGTGACAAGCGTGAAAACGGCAGCGGACAGCAGATGGCGTTGCGCCATGGAATTCCTCCCGAACTGTCCCTTGGGAGGAGCGATGGACCATGCGGCGGCCCGATCACAGGCTGGCTCGACCAGTGGCGGACCGCCTCCGACGAACGGATTCAGCGACTTGGCGTCAACGCGCGGGGCGCAGCGGCACTTCCAGATCGAGCAGCGGCAGGCAGGCCGTGATCGTGCGGCTGACGAATTCGGCCGGGTTTTTCGATTCAATCGCGCCCTTCTGCAGGGAATCGACGCGTTGGCGCAGCAGCACCTGAACCTGATCGCGCGTGGCGCCGGTTTCGTCCATCAGGCGGGCAATGGTGCGCACGAAGTATTCGCGCCCGCGCTCGCCAAGGTCCGGATAATTCGAAGCGCCGGGCGCCTTGCGCTTCTGGTCATAGGCGACCAGCGCGAAGGCCGCCGAGCAGCGCAGGCCGGTTTCCTGCATCAGGCTGAGCGAGGGAAGCGGCGCCAGCTGCTGGCCCTGCTGCGCGTGAGCCGTGGGGGCAAGCATCGCAAGGGCGAGCGCGGCGAGAAGGGTTTTGCTTTGCATCGTCGCCTCCTGCCAGACCGAACCTGAACGCCAGCCTATCGGCGCGAGATGAGGAACACCGCGTGTTCCGCGCGGAACGTGGCCATGGCAGGCGAACACAGCTTGTCGCCCGAAAGATACCACGACTGTTCCACTGTGATGCCGCGCTGCGCCACCAGATCGCGGAAATCGGCGACGGTGACGTGGTGGATGTTGGGCGTTTCGTACCAGGCCACCGGCAGCAGCCGCGTCACCGGCATGCGCCCGTTCCACAGCAGCGAGAGCCGCACTCGCCAATGCGCGAAGTTGGGGAACGAGACGAAAGCCTTGCCGCCGATGCGCAGCAGGTGTTCCAGCACCTGATCGGGCCGGTGCGTGGTCTGCAAGGTCTGGCTGAGAATTGCGTAATCGAACGACTGGTCCGGGTAGATCGCCAGATCGCTGTCGGCATCGCCCTGGATCACGGAAAGCCCGCGCGCCACGCAATTGGCGACCGAGGCGCTGTCAATCTCCATGCCGCGCGCGTCGCACTGGCGCTGATCGCGCAGCACGGCCAGCAGATCGCCATCACCGCAGCCGACATCCAGCACCCGCGCGCCCGGTGCAACATTGGCGGCGATGATCGCCAGATCGGGGCGCA
>JBJTLW010000103.1:0-24856 GCA_046063225.1 Novosphingobium sp.
CCTTGTAGACGTCGGCATAACGGGCCTGGAACATTTCGCGCGTGACGCAGGCCGCCATGGTTTCCGCGACTTCAAGGTTCGTCGGCCAGATGTCTTTCAGGAACACGTCCTGCCCGTCCTTGCCGGTGCCGATTGGCGTGGTAACGAAATCGTCGATTACGGTGCCCTTCAGCGCATAGGCCACCACCAGCGGCGGCGAAGCGAGGAAGTTGGCGCGCACGTCTGGGGAAACGCGACCTTCGAAGTTGCGGTTGCCCGAGATCACGGCAGCGGCGACTAGGCCGTTTTCGTTGATTGCCTTGCTGATCGGTTCGGCCAGCGGGCCGGAGTTGCCGATGCAGGTGGTGCAGCCATAGCCGACAAGGTTGAAGCCGACATTGTCGAGGTGCTTCTGCAGGCCGGCCTTTTCAAGATAGTCGGTGACGACCTGCGATCCGGGGGCGAGCGACGTCTTCACCCAGGGCTTCGGCTTCAGGCCCAGTTCGTCGGCCTTTTTGGCGACCAGACCGGCGGCAACCAGCACGCCCGGGTTCGAGGTGTTGGTGCATGATGTGATTGCGGCGATAACAACGTCACCATCGCCGATGTCATGATCACGGCCTTCAACCGGCACGCGCTGATTGGCCTTCTTGTAGGTTTCGGCCATGTCGGCGGCGAACACATCGTCGACATCGGGCAGCGACACACGGTCCTGCGGGCGCTTGGGACCGGCAAGCGAAGGCACGACGGTGCCAAGATCAAGCTCCAGCGTCGAGGAGAACACCGGCTCGACCGAAGGATCGATCCAGAAACCCTGTTCCTTGGCATAGGCTTCGACCAGCGCGATCTGCTCTTCCTCGCGGCCGGTCAGGCGCAGGTAATCCAGCGTCTTGTCATCTATGCCGAAGAAGCCGCAGGTGGCGCCGTATTCGGGTGCCATGTTGGCCAGCGTCGCGCGGTCGGCCAGTGTCAGGCCGGCAAGGCCCGGGCCGTAATATTCGACGAAGCGGCCAACCACGCCGTGCTTGCGCAGCATGTTGGTGGCGGTCAGCACCAGGTCGGTCGCGGTCACGCCTTCCTTGAGCGTGCCGGTGAGCTTGAAGCCGACGACTTCGGGGATCAGCATCGAAACCGGCTGGCCGAGCATGGCGGCTTCGGCCTCGATCCCGCCGACGCCCCAGCCGAGCACGCCCAGGCCGTTGATCATGGTGGTGTGGCTGTCCGTGCCGACGCAGGTGTCGGGATAGGCCACGGTGGCGCCGTTCTGGTCAGTCGACGTCCAGACGGTCTGGGCGATGTTTTCCAGGTTCACCTGATGGCAGATGCCGGTGCCCGGCGGCACGGCGTAGAAATTGTTGAGCGACTTGGAACCCCACTTCAGGAAGTCATAGCGTTCCATGTTGCGCTGATATTCGATCTCGACGTTTTCCTCGAAGGCCTTGGGGTGGCCGAATTCATCGACCATGACCGAGTGGTCGATGACGAGGTTTACGGGGACCAGCGGGTTGATCTTGCTGGTATCGCCGCCCAGCGTGGCGATGGCATCGCGCATGGCGGCAAGGTCAACCACGCAGGGAACGCCGGTGAAATCCTGCAGCAGCACGCGCGCCGGGCGGTACTGGATCTCATTGGTCGATTCCGCCGGGTTCTTCTGCCAGTCGGCAACAGCCTGGATATCGGCGGTGGAAACGGTGAAACCGCCATCTTCAAAGCGCAGGAGGTTTTCCAGCAGCACCTTCATCGAGAAGGGCAGGCGGGAAACATCGCCCACCTTGGCCGCGGCCTTGGCCAGCGAATAATAGGCGTAGTCCTTGCCACCAACGTTGAGCGTGGAACGGGTGCCGAGCGAGTCCTGTCCGACCTGGGTCATGCCTGGGTGATCTCCTGATGTGAAAGCCCCGGGGGAGATGCGGCGGGAAGTGCTGCAGCAGGGCCCTGTTTCGGCGCCGCCGATGCGCGCGATTGTGCGCCGCGTCAAGGGGGCGGGCCATCAGAAATGCGCCGGAAACGGCCTTATTATAGCGCAGTCTGTTCCACGTGAGCCGCACTATTCGGGCGTGCGGCGATCCAGCAGCCCAGCACGATCAGCGCGACGCCGCCCAGCGTAGCCAAAGTTACCGCCTCGGCGAACATCAGCCAGCCCAGAATCGCGGCCCAGATGAAGGCGGTGTATTCGATCGGTAGCAGCGCCTGCGCCTCGGCCCGGCCATAGCCCCAGGACAGCAGCATGAGCGACACGGCGGCAAGTGCGGCGCTGGCGGCGATGTGGCCGGATACGGCAAGGTTTGGCAAAACCAGCAGCCAGGGCGCGAGCAGCGCAAGGAAGACGCCCGAAAAGCCCATCTGGAACAGCGCTACTTCGGTTGGGCTGGCAATCTGCGCCTGCTTGCGCTGGAGGATCAAATTGACCGCATAAAGCACTGCGGACAGCAGCATGGCCGCGATCCCCCAGAACGCATCCGGCCCCATGCTTTCGCCGCCTAGCCGTGCGGCGCCAATTACCGCCACACCCGCAAGTCCCAGCAGCGAACCGGCAATCGCCCGACGGCCCACCTGTTCGCCCAGCATGACGGCCGCGAGGTAAAGCGCGATCAGCGGCGCGATGAACGAAATGGCGATGCCTTCGGCCAGCGGCATCCTCACCAGCGCCCAGAAAAAGGTGGTCGCCATGCCGGCGCTGATGGCGCCGCGCAGCGCGTGCAGCTTCAACGCGGAAGCGTTTGGCCAAGTGCCACCCCGCCAGCGCCATAATGGAAGCATGAAAAGCACACCGAAACCCGATCGCACCAGCATGGCCGAATAGGCGCCAACGGCGATGGAAGCGCCCTTCATCAGCGCGTCCATCACGCTGAACAGCGCAATGCCCAGCGAAGCGGCGAGGAACGGCATCAGGCTGTGATTGCGCGACATGGCGCCGCCATAGATGTGGCAATCCGGTCTGGCCAGTGTGACAAAGTGGCAACCGTTCATCGCAGTGTAAGGCGCAAGGTGTTGAAGCGACGCTCAGGAACGGGCATGAGTATGTCCGGTTCGATCCGGCATGGGCCGGCTAACAGGAAAAAGTAATGCTCATGAGGCTTCGGTTGGCCCCGTTTCGCGTAATGTCCGGTCTGGCGCTGGTGGCCTTGCCGCTGGGTCTTTCTGCGCAAGCCGCCCAGCCCGTTATCGCGCCGGCTCCGGTGGCAACCACGCCCGCCCCGGCACCGACCGCGCCCGCTGCAGCGACTCCGGCCGGCGCGCCTTCGACGCTTCCGGCCGTTCCTGTGCCGTCCGTGCCCAACCCGAATCCGGTGATGGCCTGGTCGCTCGCCGATGCCCAGGCGCTTGCCGCCGTGATCGAAAACATTGACGACGAAGGTCTGGTTCCGGCCGATTACCAGCCCGCCGCGCTGCGTGCCGCGATCGCCAAAGGTGAAGGCGATGCCCTGAATGCCCAGGCGAGCAAGAGCTTCACCTGGCTGACTGAAGACCTGCGCGATGGCCGCACGCCGATGAAGGCGCGCGTCCAGTGGTTCGCATTCGACAAGGACATGGACGTCAACCCGACCGAAGCGGTGATGAAGCGTGCGCTGGAAAGCCACGATATTGCCGGAACGCTTGCCGCCCTCAGCCCGACCTATCCTGACTACGCCGCGCTGAAGGAATCGCTGGCCAGCGCGCCCGATGCCAAGACGCGCAACATCATCCGCGCCAACATGGATCGCTGGCGCTGGCTGAGCCGCGACCTGGGCGAATATTACCTGATGACCAACGTTCCCGAGTTCCAGCTGCGGCTGGTGCGCAAGAACAAGATCGTCAAAACCTATCGCACCATTGTCGGCAAGCCGGGCAAGACAGCCACGCCTCAGCTTTCCGAGCTGGTTGAAGGCGTGATCTTCAACCCGACTTGGACCGTGCCGCAGTCGATCGTCGTGGGCGAAGGGCTGGGCCGCAAGTACGGCAGCGTCGCCGCGGCAAAGGCCGCCGGCTTTGCCATGACCAAGAGCGCCGACGGCACGATCACCATGGTGCAGCAGCCCGGACCGACCAATTCGCTGGGCCTGATGAAGCTCGACATGCCCAACGAGCACGCGATCTTCCTGCACGACACGCCGAGCCGCGGCCTGTTCAACCAGGCGTTCCGCGCGCTTAGCCACGGCTGTGTCCGCACCGAACGCGCAACCGAACTGGCGATTGCCCTCGCCATCATCGGCGGCGGCAAGACGGCGGATGAGGCGGCGGAAATCAGCGCTTCGGGCAAGTACACCAAGGTGCCGATGGATAAGCGCCAGATGCCGGTCTACATCGGCTACTTTACCTATGCCCGCTCGATCGACGGCCAGATGAAGGCGTTTCCGGACATTTACCAGCGCGACCTTCCCGTGCTCGCCAGCCTTGCCGCACCGCGCCAGCTGAAGACCGGCCAGCGCAAGAGCACCGAAGCGATCATCAAGCTGGACAATCCTCTGTAAGGGAGCTTGCGGCCGGGCTGTCCAGTCCGGCTCGCGCGGCCTTATGCGATCGAGATGCGATCCGCGTAGAGCAGGCGGCCACCCGAAAGGTGCAGCAAGGCCTGGTTGAAATCGCCATAAGACATGGCAAAGCAGCCTTCGCTGCGACCCAGCTTGCCGAACTTGGTGATGTGTTCAGGCGAGGCATAGGCCGCCGGATGCATCACGATGGCGCGCGACAGGGCATTGGAATTGTCCTGATCCATGCCTTCCAGCCGGATCGAGGTGCCATATTTGCCGTTGTACCATTCGCAGGTCAGGTAAGACCCGCGCGACGTCGCTTCCGATCCCGGCACGTTCGAGAACGAATGCAGGAAGCCCGAATGTTCAGGGTCCGATCCGCGACCATGGCAGACGCGGAACGAATCGATCCGCCCCGCTTCCATGTTGACGAAGTGCAGACGCGGAAGCGTGCTGGGGCGGGCAAAGTCCGCAATGCCGACGATGTCGGTGCGCCACAGCCGGGTGCCCGCGCGCTGCAGTTCGCGCTGCGCAATTTCAACGAGCCTGGCGTCGTAGGCCGGGTTGGCTTCCGCCGCCATCGGCAGGCTGGGAACCACGGGCGCGGGTTCGGCAGGCACGGGAACGTCCGGTTCGGCCAGGCCGCCAAAAGCCTTGTCGAAATCCTTTTCCAGCGATTGGGCAAAGGCGCGCGATACCGGGGCAAGAATCGCTCCGGTCGCTAGGCACCCAGCCAGGACGCTCCTTCTGTTCATGACCCCCGTCATAGCACTGACAAGATTAAGTGAGGCTTTATCGATTCGCCAAGCCTCAATCGTTGGACAAGCGCGGGAGTGCGCCGAGTTGAGCCAGTTTTTCGCCGTCGAGGCGCATGACCGTCCATTCATCCATGGCCCGGGCACCCAGTTTTTCATAGAATCCGATGGCCGGCGCGTTCCAGTCCAGCACCGACCATTCCAGCCGCGCACAGTCGCGCGCCACGGCAAGGCCGGCGAGGTGGCAAAGCAAGGCCTTGCCCAGGCCCGACCCGCGCGCCGCCGGCCGCACGAACAGATCTTCAAGGTAGATGCCGGGGCGCCCTTCAAACGTTGAAAAGTTATGGAAAAACAGGGCGAATCCCTGCGCCACGCCATCGATTTCGCCAATCACGACCTCGGCATAGGGGCGCGCACCGAACAGCTTTTCGCGCAGCACCGCTTCATCGAAACGGACTTCGTCCAGCAGTTTTTCATAGTCTGCCAGTTCGCGAATGAAGGCGGCGATCAGGGCGGTATCGGCGGGCTGCGCCGGGCGGATCGACAGGGTCATGGCAGGGCATTAGCGCGCCTGCCCGCCGCGCTCAATCGCGCGCGATCACCATGCGATCGCCTTTCAGCTCGATTCGGCCCAGCTTGCGCAGAACCGATTGGCCAAGAAGGTTGGTTTCAAGGCCTTCCATTACGACAACATCGGCATCGCGGAAATGGCGTCCGGCAACCTCCAGATCGTCCACCTTGAACATCGCGCCGTGCCCTTCGCCCGATGCGGTGCGCATCAGCGGCTGGAAAGCCGTCGGATCGACCGGCAGGCCCGCCGCTTCGGCCGAACTGACCGTGAGCGCGACCACGTCCGCGCCGGTATCGACAAGGAAGCGTTCCTCGCTGCCGTTGACCCGTGCCTTGACGTGGAACTGGCCTGACGAGTCACGCGGAATCTGGATTTCCGTGGCGTTGACCTCGCTCTCGGCAAACATCGCGCCCTTGCCGGTATCGCTTGATCCGATTGCCGCTTGCGAGGCGCTGGCGGCAGGCGCGGTGCGCGGCGCAAGAAACTGCGCAATCATGATCATCGACGCAATGGCCGAGATGGCGATGAACATCAGGCGATTCACGGATGCCATGCTTAAGCTGGCAAGGTTAGGATTTTACAAATGTGATCCCTGACGGCGCCGGTCAGGCGGCGGCCTGCGCCTCAATTTCAGCGGCCTTCTTTTCTACAAGGTCGACAATGTGATCAAGCATCGATTCGCTTGAGACATGGTGGTCGGTAACGCCCGAAAGGTAGACCATGTGCTTGCCGTTGCCGCCGCCGGTGATGCCGATGTCGGTTTCGCGCGCCTCGCCCGGCCCGTTGACGACGCAGCCGAGCACCGAGAGGCTCATCGGCGTCTTGATGTGCGAAAGGCGGGCCTCCAGCGCCTCGACCGTGCGGATCACGTCGAAACCCTGCCGCGCGCAGCTGGGGCAGGAAACGACGCGCACGCCCCGGGTGCGCAGGCCCAGGCTCTTGAGGATTTCGAAGCCGACGCGAACCTCTTCCTCCGGCTCGGCGGACAGCGAGACGCGGATCGTATCCCCAATCCCCGCCCACAGCAGGTTGCCGATGCCGATCGAACTTTTCACCGTCCCGCCGATCAGGCCGCCGGCTTCGGTAATGCCCAGATGGAGCGGACAATCGACCGCTTCGGCAAGGCCCATATAGGCGGCAACGGCAAGGAACACGTCGCTGGCCTTCACCGCCACCTTGTATTCATGGAAGTCGTGATCCTGCAGCAGCTTGATGTGATCGAGCGCCGATTCGACCAGCGCTTCGGGACACGGCTCGCCGTATTTTTCCAGCAGATCCTTTTCAAGGCTGCCCGCGTTGACGCCGATGCGGATCGAACAGCCGTTGGCCTTGGCCGCGCGGACCACTTCGGCCACGCGCTCGCTGGAGCCGATGTTGCCCGGATTGATGCGCAGGCAGGCCGCGCCGGCATCGGCCGCTTCCAGCGCGCGCTTGTAGTGAAAGTGGATGTCGGCAACCAGCGGCACCCTTGCGGCGCGGGCGATCTCGCGAAAGGCGGCGGTGCTTTCCACGTCCGGACAGGATACGCGGACAATATCGGCCCCGGCATCCTCGCAGCGACGGATCTGGTCGATCGTCGCGCGCGCATCCGACGTCAGGGTGTTCGTCATGGTCTGGACGGCGATCGGCGCGTCGCCGCCAATGGGAACGGAACCGACCATGATCTGCCGGCTTTGGCGGCGCGCGATATCGCGCCAGGGACGAATGGAAGACATGGCCGCGCATATAAGGGCCGGGAGCGGCAAGGGCAAACCCTGTCGCTCCCGGCGATGCTCAGAACATCAGGCTGACCGAAAGATTGCCGCTGACTTGGCGCGGCAGCTGGATGCCGTTGAGATCCTGATAGACCGGCACGGCAGCCTCTGCGGCAAGCCGCACCCGCTTGGCCAGGATCAGGTTCGCGCCAATGCCGGCGTCGATCCGCGTACCGCCGTAATTGCCTTGCCGATCCGGCGGCGATGCGTGGGCGTGGGTATCGTTGTAGTGCCCCTTGATCGTCCCCTCCCGCGCCAGCGCCAGCCGGGCCGACAGGGAAAGCCATTCGCTGACCGGCTTGCTCGCCCAAGCCGTGGCATTGAACCGGTCGCCAAAACGAAAGCCGCTGGCGTTCCTGTCCTCGGTCCGGAACAGGTAGGCGATCTGCGCACCCCAGCCGAAGTGGCGGTTGGCACCATGCAGGGTGAACGACGGGTTGAGATCCCAGGTGCCCGATCCGCCTTGCATCATGTAGTGGACGAAGGCTCCGGACGCGTTGCGCCGACTGACACTGCCGGTCGGAGCGGAAACCATCAGTCCGGCGTGGGCGGAAAGCTGCGGTCGGCGCGACAGGGCGACGAGGGCACCAAACTGGGTGTCGCCGATTCCGTCCACGCTGTGCGCCATCGTTTCGCCCGGCATGAGCGTATGGCCGGCGTGTGCCGATGCGGTCGCGCCTGCGGCCAGCGGCAGGCCTTCCATCGTCATGCCCATGCGCATCCAGCTGGGCACCAGCATCAACGTAACCCGGTCATTCGGGGCGTACATGATGTGGAGCATGGCCATATCCATCGTCATCGCCTTGTCCCGCGCCGTATAGCCGGCGGCGGCGATTTCGGCCGGGCTGACATCGACCGTACCCGCCTGATTGGTGCCGCCATAGCTTTCATGCATCACCATCAGGCCGATCATCAGATCGCCCTGCTTGTGCACGTGATCGGCCATGGTGCCGGCCGGACCATGCGCATCGGGGCGCAGGGCCAGCACCGATATTTCGTCATCGGACGCATTCTGGGCTGCGGCGGGAGCGGTATTGAAAACGGAGGCGCACAGCGCCAGAGGCAGCGCAAACGCGCCGCCGAGGGTTCTTGCAGTCATGATTGTGTACTCGCGTGATCGTTGAAAGAGATTATTCGATCAGGCGTGTTCCGGTGGCCCCCGGGCTGGCGGCATCAGGCCGCGCGCGAAAGGCCTGGCCGCAAAGCTGACTGCCCGCGCGTGTTCGTCCGGCAGGGCAATTGGCGCCGCCGGAACGGCGACCGGAGCCGGCACGTCAGCCGCCAAGGCCGAAGCCAGTCCGAACGGGCAGGGATCGCGCGGAGCCGCAGGGGCGGCCGGGCCGCTATCGCGATGCAGCCCGCCATCGCGGTCCAGCACCATTTCCATCGGCCCCGAACCCGAACAGATGGCGATCCGGATGCCCTCACCATCGGCCACCGGCATCCAGCCGGAAGGCACCATCGCGCGCATCAGCAAGGCTGCAACGGCCAAAAACCGGAAAAATGCAGGGAGTTGGCGCGGGTTGCGGGTCACGATGACCGCCCGCTAGGCAGCGGCGCCGCGTGATGCAAGCGCCTTTGCGCTACATCATCCGGGCGAAGAGGAATTCCTCGTCCAGCTGTTCCCCGACGCGGAAGGTGATGTCCGCAACCTTGCCAAAGCCATAGCGGGCATAGAATTTCTGCGCGCCATCGTTGCCGCTCCACACCGAAAGCTGCACTTCGTCCGCCTGGCGTGCCGTGAATTCGGCCATGGCCCAGTCCATCAGCGCAGCGCCTATGCCCTGCCCCGTGGCGGCCGGATCGGTGTAGAGCTGCTTGAGTTCAAGAACGCGGCTGCCGCGGGCGTATTCGGGGAAACCGCAGGTCAGCCCCAGCTTGCAATAGCCGAGCAGCCGCCCGTCTCGCTCGGCAAGGCGATAGAGCCGGTTCGGATCCGCGATTTCTTTTGCCAGGGCGGCCGGAGAATGGGCCTCGTCGAGGAAATCGGCGAGATCCTTGGCGGAATACATGTGGCCGAATTTCTCGACGAAACTGTCGATCCCCAGCCGCGACAGGGCGGGAATGTCATCCGGGGTGGCGGGGCGCAGGGTCAATCCGGTCATAGGGCCTTGGTCATGAAAACGCTGAAGGGATCAAGCGCATAGTCGGCAAACGGCCCGCAGACCTCGAACCCGCGCGAGGCATAGAGCCCGCGCGCCGGTTCGAACGGTTCGGTCGATCCGGTTTCAAGGCTGAGCTGGCGGTAACCGCGCGAAACGGCCTGATCCATCAGGTATTCCAGCATCGCGCTGCCTACGCCCTTGCCGCGATAATCGGGATGCGCGCGCATCGATTTCAGCTCGCCGTGATCATCGCCCAGGTGCTTGAGCGCGCCGCATCCGGCCAGCCTTTCGCCATCCCAGGCCGACCAGAACGTCACATCGGCTTCGCGCAGGCGTTCAACCGGCATCGCATGGACCGAACAGGCCGGCGACCATGCGTGCATCTCTTTCAGATGAAGCGCGAGCAGGGCGATAATGTCCGGCCCAGACAGGTCGTCTTCCATGAATGTGAGCGGCTTTGCCATGCTATGTCTTTGCATTCGCTGGCAGCTTTGCACAAGGGCCATTGCGCTTTGACTCGCGCAAGCGATCGTCCTAGCTTTCGCCCGTTCCGGGACGGATTGGACTGGTGTCCGATCCCAGAGCAATCGGCGTGAAGGGGGCCACTTCCGGCCTTGGTCGTGACGCCGAATTGATTGGAGCGTTTGACCATGAAGATCGTTCGTCACGCGGCTTTTGCCGCTGCTTCGCTGTGCCTTGCGTTTTCGGCTCCGGCACTGGCGCAAAGTGCCTATCCCATGGATCAGGGAGACTTCGTCGAGATTTCCGCGATCTCCGTCGATGACGGCCACAATCTCGACTATCTCAACCACGTCGCCGGAATGTGGCGCAAGGGCCAGGATTTCGCCAAGTCACAGGGCTGGATCACCAGCTACGAGGTGATGTCCAACGTCCACCCGCGCAAGGGAGAGCCCGACATCTACCTGATCGTGCGCTTCCCGCGCATGACCGATGCCGCCGAAGACGTGAAGCGCGACGAAGCCTATCGCGCGCACATGCAGCGCACGGTGACCCAGCTGGAAACCGAATCCGGCGACCGCGCCAAGTATCGCAGGCTGGCCGGATCGATGCTGCTGCGCGAACTGCGCTTCAAGAAGTAGGCCCACAAGGCAACCCTGCCCGGAACGGCACCGGGCAGGGTTCAACCTGTCAGACGTCTCTGATCGTCAGGCCCACTTGTCGGCCTTGCGCACGCCCATGCGCATCCCGCCTTCAAGACGGGCGCGCAGCTGTGCGTAATAGGCTTCGAGGAAGGCGTATTCATCGCCCGCGCCGGGATCCCAGCCGATCTTGCGGCAAATCGCCTCATGCACCGAGACAAGCGCTTCCTGGCGGTTTTCGCGCAGCACCCGCTCAAGCGTCTGCAACTCGTATTCGCCGTAGACCGACAGTTCCCGCTCGCCGAAGCGATAGGCCGCGCCGGTGGTGGCGCTGGTTCCCTGCGTCGCGGCCTGCGTGGTCGACATCACCGCTTCCAGCCGTCGCTTGGGCGCTTCGACCACCCAGGTTCCGGCGATAAGATCTCCGGCGCGCAGCGAATCGCGGTTGAACAGGGGGAAGAAGGCAAAGACCAGAAACCAGATTGCGGCGGCGAATCCGGCTGCCCCCATGTCGCCCCCAGAGGCCGCGGTCAGCATCGAAAGCGGCAGGAACAGTTCGATATCGCGCAGCAGATTGCGCGCCAGCACCATTTCCGGGGTCAGCCGCCCGCCATCGCGCGAGGCGATGCGGATGCCGACCGCGCGCTTGCCCCAGGTTGCCCCGCGCGGGCCAAGCTCAAAGAACATGAAATAGGCGTTGCGGAACAGAAACATGGCCGCAAACCACAGGATGGCGAGGAATTGCAACGCCTGGCCTTCCGGCCCTTTTTGCATGACCTTCTTGTCGAGATCGAGCACGCCGGTGGCGATGTAGAGCAGAAACAGGGTGGTGATCACCTGCATGGCGGTAATGATCGTCATGTCGAGCGCCAGCGCGCCGAAACGGGCGCCACGGCTCGCCACGACCATGCGGATGGCGATGCCTTCCGGCGTCACCAGCACGCGTTCACGCTGGGCGGTGAGCGAGGCGTATGCGGCGCTCATGCCGCCATCGGCCGGTTACGGCGCAGGCCGAAGAAATAGGCGCACCACAAGGCAAGCATGGTCATGCCCACCATGTAGCGGCCCTGGGTGTTGTCGATCAGCTGGCGGGCAAACCCTTCGAGGAACGCGGCCACGACGAGCATGAGGACGACCCCGGCCATGACCGTGGCCGAGCGGCGGCCAGCCTCGGCCGCGGATTGCAGGACGCCGCGCCGGCCGGGAAAGGCAATAGCGCGCCCGATATGGAGGCCGGCGGCGCCAGCGAGCAGGATCGCGAACAGCTCGGTCGTGCCGTGAACGCTGATCCATCCGCCGAAATCGGTGAGCAGGTTCTGCCCGCGATAGAGCCACATCATCGCCCCCAGCGTGGCGAGATTCTGGACGAGCAGCAGCAGCGACGGAATGCCAAAGGCAAAGCCCAGCGCAAAGGCCATGATCGCCACCTGCGCATTGTTGCTGAACAGGTAGGCGGCAAAAACCGACATCGCCGGTTCTTCCGAATGGCCGAACAGCGTCTTTTTCAGCACCTCATGGCTGGCACCCGGCACCCGCTCATCGCTGAACTGCGAGGGGACGAGCGAATAGTACCAGCTCGGGTCGGAGGACACGAGCAGGTAGCCCACCGCCGCCCCGGCAAGCATGACGGCAAGCGCGATGAGAATATCGAACCAGATGCCGCGCACGGCGGCGGAAAGATCGCCGCCAAGGAACCTGCGAAGCCAGGCGGAAAAGCCCGTGCGCGGCCCATAGACGAGGAACCACGCGCGCTGAACCAGCCCATCGAGATAGCTCAGCGTCGCGGCGTCGAGCGAGGTTTCGCGCGCCACCGAAAGGCTGGATGCGACGGTGCGGTACAGCACCGGCAGGGCCAGCAGATCTTCATCGGAAATCTTGCGCAGACGACCCGATTCCATGCGCTTGACGATGGCTTCCAGGCGCATCCAGTCGCCCTCGCGCTCAAGGCGGAAACGGTCAGACCGCAGCGCGGCGGCTTCGATCGCCTTGTCGGCGGAAAGGCTGGCAGTTGCGGCTGGCATCAGCTGATCCTCCCTGCACGCTTGATGCCCAGATAAGCATCGATCACCCGCGTCCCGATCTGGTTCCACGGGGCCTCGATCACGTCGACGCCGATCTGCCGCAGGCGCTGCAAGACCAGCGCACGCTGTCGCAGCAGGCCGTCGGCGGACACCGCCATCGCCAGTTCACCAAGGCCGGACGGCTCGCCCTCGGCTATGTCCTCCAGCTCGGCATCGCTCATCGTGACGAAGAGCACGACATGGCGCGACACCAGCCGCGCCACCGATTCGATCATCAGTTCGGCGCTGGTCGGATCGGTGAAATCGGAAAAGATGACGATAAGCGATCGCCGCGCCAGCCGGCTGGAGAGCGAGGCCAGCGCCAGCGTGAAATTCGGTTCCTGCGCGTGATAGTCCAGCCCGGCGGCGGCGCGTTGCAGGCGGTGGAAATCGCGCGCGTCGGTAACGAAGGGGGTTAGCACCTCCGGCCTTGCCGCGAACCCATAGAGCGCCACCCGGTCGCCACCCTTCAGCGCGACATAGGCCGTGGCCAGCGCGGCCGAAACGGCGCGGTCAATGCGCGGCAGCCCTGCGACCGGCTCGCACATCGCCTGGCCGCAATCGAAGGCGAAAACGATCGGGTTGTTCCGCTCGTTCTCGAACTCCTTGGCGTAGAGGTGCATGTGGCGGGCCGACGCCTTCCAGTCGATCCGGCGGCGATCCATGCCCGGCTGGTATTCGGCCAGGGCCTCGAACTGCGTGCCTTCGCCGCGCATGCGCCGCGCGATGAGGCCGAACTGCGAATCCTTCAGGAAGGTCTGCAAGGCGGGCGAGCGCACCGTCGCCAGATTGGGCCAGACGCGCACCGCCTGGTCGAGATCGATCTCGCGCTGGCGCGCACCGATGCCGAGCGGGCCGTTCCAGCGAAGCCAGGCGCGGCTGACAAGGCCCGTGCCGCGCCGGTTCGGCACGACAACGGCGGCGCCCTGCCAATGGGAGCGGTCATCGCCGCGCCGCAGCTTGATGTCGATCCGGCCGCCCGCCGCCAATCGCGGATCGAGCGCCAGCGCCACATCGGCCCGGCCGACGACAAGGCCGGGAAGCTCCGCCAGTACGGTGATCGTCGCCTCTTCACCCACTTCGCAATCGGCGGGAACGATCAGGCGCAGATCCTCGAACGGACCGGCGAGCCAGGCATCGAACAGGACCAGGGCGAGCAGGGTGACGCCCGCCGCCGGCACCACCGTCCATGCCGCGGGGGCCGCTGCCGCCACGACAAGCGCCACCGGAGCCGCCAGCGCCGCGATCAGCGCCGCCCTGACGGTGGGCACCATGCCCGAACCTCCGATGGCGAAGGGCAGTTTCAACGCGGCGCCTCGGTGCGGTCAACCAGATCGGCAACCAGTGCTTCCACCTGTTTGCCCTCGATTTCCGCCGCCGGAGACAGCAGCAGGCGGTGGCGCAGCACCGGCGTTGCCAGGGCCTTCACATCATCGGGCACGACGTAGTCACGCCCGTCAAGCGCCGCCTTGGCGCGCGCGGCGTTGGCCAGAAGCACGGCGGCACGCGGGCTGGCACCCGATGCAAGATCGGCGCTGTCGCGGGTCGCGCGGATCAGCCGCACAACATAGTCGATGATGCTTTCGGCCAGCGTCACGCCCTTCACCGCCTGCGCCGCTGCCTTCAGCATGGCGCCGTCCGTAACGGCGGCAATGCCGAAATCGGCCACGCGCGCCGGCCCGGCCCGCTCGCCGAAGCGGGCGACGATGCGCGCCTCTTCCTCGATGCTGGGATAGGGGACCAGCAGCTTGAACAGGAAGCGGTCAAGCTGGGCTTCGGGAAGCGGATAGACGCCCTGGCTTTCGATCGGGTTCTGCGTGGCCACGACCATGAAGTGCGGCGGCAGGGCGTGCGCCTCGCCATCCAGCGTCACGCGGCGTTCCTGCATGGCTTCGAGCAGGGCGGCCTGCGTCTTCGGCGGAGTGCGGTTGATTTCGTCGGCCAGCAGAAGGTCGCAGAAGATCGGCCCGCGCGTCAGCGTGAACTGGCTGGTCTGGAAGTTGAACAGGTTGGAGCCGAGGATATCGCCCGGCATCAGATCGGGCGTGAACTGGATACGCCCGAAATCAAGCCCTAGCGTGGCGGCGAAGCACTGCGCCAGAAAGGTCTTGGCCGTTCCCGGCGGTCCTTCAAGCAGGACGTGGCCCTGCGCCATCAGCGCGATCAGCAGCGAATCGACGGTTTCGGTCTGTCCGACAACGGCCTTCGACACTTCCGAGCGGATGGCATGGGCAAGCCTGTTCACATCGGCAAGCGACATGGGTGCATCGGTGCTCATCGTCTCAGGATCCTTTCGAGTGCATAGAGGCTGCGGCCGGCGCGCAGAAGATCGCCCGGGCCGCGAGCCGCGCGCATGCGCGACGCGGCGTGGGAAAAGGGTTCGGCCGACCCGTCCCGCGCCGCCAGGGCACGGTCGATGGCGGCTTCGGTGGCGTCGTTATCAAGCGCACGCGGCAGGGCCAGCTTGCGCGCCAGCCGTTCGCGCACCAGCGTAGCGTAAGGCGCGGCGAGAAGGTGCAGGCGGCCCGCACGGTGAATCAGCCCCGCCGAATTGGCCACCAGCGCACGCTTGCCAAAGGCGATGGCGCGGCCTTCGGAAAGGGCCGGGCCATAGCGTCGGAAGGCGCGCCATCCCGCAATCAACGCCGCAATCAGCAGGCAGATCGTTGCCGCAACGAAGGGCGGCTGAAACGCCAGCGTAAGCAGGTTCGGCTGCTGGCCGAGGCCGTTGAGCGTGAGATCGAAAGCCACGGGATCGCGGCGTCCGCTCATCGCCCGGCTGACAAGATCGAGGGCAACCATCGCTCGCCCGCGATCGGCCAGGGCCCAGTTGTTGAGCAGGTCCGGTTCGGCAACCACGATCAGCGGATAGATGTCTTCGTTTTCGCCCAGGCTCTCGGTGTCCGCAGCGGCGGCAAGATCGGGGTAGTAGCCATCGTCGGCGATGAAGCCGGCGAGCGTGGATTCGTTTTCATTGACGATCAAGGCGGTCAGGCTGTCGCCGCGCGCGGTCTGCACCCGGCCATCCGGCAGGGGGCCGGAGCGCGACAGCCCCTTCCACACCGGCCGTTCGCTTCCGTCTTCATCAACAAAGGCCTTGATGCCGAAATCCTTGAGATCGTCGGTCCAGCTTGGCGGCATGGCACCGGTAATGGTTACCCAGCCCTGGCCAACCTTTTCGCCCTTCAGTCCGGCTTCCATCTGGGCGTTCATCGTCTGCCATTTGGGCAGGACCAGCACCGTCGGCCCGACATAGCGCCGCTCGCGGATGATCTTGGCGATCTTCTCGCCCTCGGCATAATGCGGCGGGGTCAGGATCAGCAGACCGTTCGCTTGCAGCCCGTTCTGGTTGCGCACCGTCGAAACCGGATAGCCCTGTTTTTCCAGCAGGCGCACCAGTCCGGCATAGCCGGTGAGTCCCTTGCCGGACGCGTGCGCCTCGCCATTATTTGCGGGGCGCTGGGTCCAGCCGGCGCCAATCATCCACAAAAGCGCGAGGAAAATCAGCGCGCCAAACAGCACCATGCCAAGAACGACGCGCGGATTGAACGGGCTGGCACCCACGGCCGGTCCGTCCGCCGCCTGCACGGCCGCGCTCACGCCGGGATCTCCGCGAGGGCAAAATCGGAATAGGCGGTGCGGGCCGCCTGCCAATCTTCCGCGCCGAGCGGGATCAGGGCAAAGAAGCTGCGCTCCACGCGCGCCGCAATCGTGGCGAAGGCTGACCGGGCGCGATCGGGCAAGGACGGGTTTCCGGCAATCTCGCGCGCCGTTGTTGCCGGATGGAGCCAGTCCGGGCGAGCGGCGGCGATCTGGTTGATCGACCGCTGCAGCAGCATGTGCGTCGCTTCATCGAAGCGCCCCTGCGCCGCCAGCCGATCGGCATCTTCAAGCAGGGCAAGCGCGGCATCGCGCGCCGGCACCCACTCGGCGGCCTGCGCCTCTTGCACGCGGGTCTGGCGTGCGGCGATCAGGGGCTGGACGATGCGATAGACCAGAAGCAACACGCAGCTGCCGATCACTACGGCAACAATCCACATCATGGCCTGGGCGTTGAGGCCGACAAATTCGCCAAGCGGCTTGAGCAACGATTCGAGGAATTCGAAAAACGCCTTCAACCATCCTGGCGGCTTGGCCTCGGGCGGCGGCTTGAATTCAACCGGGGCAAACTGGATGTCGCCCGCCTTGCGCAACTGTTCCCAGTCTTGCCCGGCGTGGCTGGCAGCCGAACCTTCAATCGCGGATGACGCCCCTGACACGCTGGCATTGGTGGCACGCCACGAAGGGCTGCGCAAGCGCCACGCGATCAGCCGCGTGCGCGCGCCTGCGGATAGGAACCGAGCAATCGCAGATGCTTGCAGTGGAACGCCAGTTCCTCAAGCGCCAGATCGACCGCCGGATCGCCCGGCGCGCCGAGGATGTCGGCAAAGAACATCGTCGCGGCAAAGCTGGCGCCCTTCTGGTAACTTTCCAGTTTGGTCATGTTGACGCCGTTGGTGGCAAATCCGCCCATCGCCTTGTAGAGTGCGGCCGGCACGTTGCGCACTTCGAACACCAGCGTCGTCATCGCCGGGCCATCGGCGAGGTCTTCCTTGGGATCGAGCGGCTTGTTGGCGAGCACGACGAATCGGGTCGTGTTGTCCGCGGCATCTTCAATGCCTTCGGCCACGATCTTCAGGCCATAGAGTTCTGCCGCAATTCGCGGCGAAATCGCGCAGGCGGCGGGATCGCCCTGTTCCTTGACGAAGGCCGCTGCGCCCGCCGTATCGGCATAGGCCATCGGCACGATGCCATGCGCGCGCAGATAATGGCGCGTCTGGCCGAGCGCCTGCGGGTGGCTGTAGGCAGCCGCAAACGGCCCATCGCCCAGCGCCATCAGCGCATAGGTGATCGGCAGGAAATATTCGCCGGTGATGTAAAGCCCGCTTTCCGGCAGCAGGAAGTGTATGTCCGCCACCCGGCCGTGCTGCGAATTTTCAATCGGGATGATGGCGCGCGCGGCGCGGCCTTCCTTGACCGCGTCTAGCGCGTCTTCGAAGGAAAAGCACGGCAGCGGCAGGCAGTTTGCATCGTATTCCAGCGCGGCGCGGTGGCCGTTGCAGCCGGGCGCGCCCTGAAAGGCCATGGCGCGCGAGGGGTCTGCGGCGGCGGCCTTTTCCATTTCGGCGACAAGCGCGATGGCGGGTTCGGGAAAGCTATGCATCGCGGGCGCGCTTAGGCGGGTTCGCTTTATCCCGCAATGGCCCTTGCACTTGGGCGGGAGCGACACTAGAGCGCGCCTCAACTGTCAATTTGCGATAGACCGGGGCTTCATTCGATGGACGACCGTTTCAATACCACTGCTGGCTGGGTCCTTGCCGCTGGCATCGTTGCACTGGGCCTGACGAGCGTCAGCTCGCGCTACTTCCACGCCAACAAGGCGGAACGCCCGGAAAAGATGGGTTATGAAATCGCCGGCGTTGAAGCCGAAGGT
Organism: Novosphingobium sp.; assembly: GCA_046063225.1. Lineage (GTDB taxonomy): Bacteria > Pseudomonadota > Alphaproteobacteria > Sphingomonadales > Sphingomonadaceae > Novosphingobium. Next base: position 18,249 of record JBJTLW010000103.1, read on the forward strand.
GGCGAAGGCGCGAAGGAAGAACCCATCGAAGCACGTCTCGCCGTGGCCGATCCGGCGAAGGGCGAAGCGGCGTTCGCCAAGTGCAAGTCCTGCCACACTATCGACGCCGGTGGCGCGAACGGCATCGGCCCGAACCTGAACGCCATCCTTGGCAAGCCGATTGGCGCGCACGCCGCCGGTTTCGCCTATTCGGACGACATCAAGAAGATCGGCGGAAACTGGGACTGGACCAGCCTCGACCACTGGCTGAAGAACCCCAAGGCGATGGCCGCAGGCACCAAGATGACCTTTGCCGGTCTGGGTGACGGCGCCGAACGTGCCAACATCATCGCGTACCTGAATACGCAGGGTTCGAACCTGCCGCTCCCCGCCGCTCCGAAGGCGGAAGCCGCCGAAGCCGGCAAGGAAGGCGAAGCGGCTGCTGGCGCTTCGGAAGCACCGGAAGCCGCAAAGAAGTAAGACTTCTTCGAATTACGGAATTCAAGGGGCGGGACCGCAAGGTTCCGCCCTTTTTGTTTCACTTGTCAGTGCGGGGCGACTGGCGAAGCGTTCAATCTTGTGGCGCCTCGCGCCCCTTGAACCCCTGCGCGATCACGTACCACTCCGACGAATCCTTGCGACTCGCGGGCGGCTTGGCGTGTTTCACTGCGGTGAAGTTGCGCTTCAGGATCGCCAGCAGATCGCCATCGGTGCCGCCAGCAAAGACCTTGGCGACGAAAGCGCCGCCCGGTGCCAGCGTGGTGATGGCAAAATCGACCGCGGCCTCGACCAGGCCCATGGTCCGCAGGTGGTCGGTCGCCTTGTGGCCCACGGTGTTCGCCGCCATGTCCGACAGCACGAGATCGGGCGGGCCATCAAGCGCCGCTTCCAGCGCGGCCGGCGCCTCATCGGCCATGAAATCCATCTGCAGTAGGGTCGCGCCCTCGATCGCGTCGGTGGGCAGAAGGTCGATGCCGACAATCGCCGCCTTCGGGCTGCGCTTGCGCACCACCTGCGTCCAGCCGCCCGGCGCCACGCCCAGATCGACCACGCGCTTCACCCCTTTCAGCAGGCCGAAGCGTTCATCCAGCTCAGCCAGCTTGTAGGCGGCGCGGCTGCGATAGCCGTCGGACTTCGCCTGCTTCACATAGGGATCGTTCAACTGCCGCTGCAGCCAGCGCGCCGAACTGGCGGTGCGGCGCTTGGCGGTTTTCAGGCGTTCCCCCGGATTCTTGCCCGAACGGCTCATCGGCGATCCAACCGCTGAACGATGGCGCGGGCGTGGCCGGAATGGCCGCCGGTTGCCATCAGGCTGCGCAGGATGCCTTCGCGAATCCCGCGATCGGCAACGCCCAGCCGGTCTGCCGGCCACAGATCGAGAATCGTCTCGAGAATGGCGCAGCCCGCCACGACGAGGTCCGCCCGTTCGCGCCCGATGCATGGCAGTTCGCGGCGCTGTTCGGGCGACATGGTAGACAGGCGCTCGCTGATCGAGCGCATGTCCTGCGCCGGCACGATCAGGCCATCGACGGCGCGGCGATCATACTGCGGCAGATCGAGGTGCAGGCTGGCCAGCGTCGTCACCGTTCCGCTGGTGCCGAGCAGGCGCAGTTCGGTGATCGGACGACTGGTGCGAGTCGGCGTGATTCGCTTGGCGAATTCGGCAAAGCCATCGCGCACCAAGGCGCGCATGCGGGAATAGCGATCAAGCCGCGCGGCCTCACCATCCAGTTCCGGTCCGCAGGTCTCCGACAGCGACACGACGCCATAGGGCACCGAATGCCAATCGAGGATGCGCGGCACGGTCGGCCCGCTTTCGATCAGCACCAGTTCGGTCGATCCGCCGCCGATGTCGAAGATCATCGCCGGGCCTTCGCCTGATTCGAGCAGGATGTGGCAACCGAGCACGGCCAGCCGCGCCTCTTCCTTGGCGGTGATCACGTTAAGGTGAATGCCGGTTTCCCGCTTCACCCGATCAATGAATTCCGCCCCGTTGCTGGCCCTGCGGCACGCCTCCGTCGCGACGGAGCGGGCCAGGTGGACGTTGCGCTTCTTCAGCTTTTCCGCGCAGACCTTGAGCGCTTCGACCGCGCGGTCCATCGCCTCGTCCGAAAGCCGGCCGGTTTGCGCCAGGCCTTCTCCCAGCCGGACAACCCGGCTGAAGGCATCGATGACAACAAAATTGCCGCCCGACGGGCGCGCAATCAGAAGCCGGCAATTGTTGGTGCCAAGATCGATAGCGGCATAGGCCTGACGTGGCCCGGCGTAGCCCTTGCGAACGGGGCTTGCCGACCACTGGCCGCCGTCTTCCGGTTGGCCACCGGTTTTACGCGGACTGCTGTGCGGGCGGGGGCTGCCGGACGGATCGGCCGGTGTGCCTCCAAAAGTAACCGCCTCGCCTTGACCAGCCTCCTCGCGCATTGCCGGCGGATCGTATTCCGCCATGGTACGTTACTCGAACATCGTTTCCCTGCCATAAGGGCAGGCATCGTAGGCCATGGTAGACCCGAGGGGCGGGTGGAGCAAGCAATGGTTGCAAATGCCCTTGACCAGCTTGGGACAGAGGACTAAGCGCCCGCTTCGCGTTGCCCGATCCTCTAATGGTAAGAGAGCGGACTCTGACTCCGTCAATCAAGGTTCGAATCCTTGTCGGGCATCCAACTCCCCCCACCCATGACACGGAAACGGCGCCGAATCGGCTTCGGCACCTTGCGTCCTCGCACGCCTTGCCTGCTGACGGGCTGCCCCGTTGACGCTATGGGCCGCGCATGACCGAATCCGCACGACAGGATGACGGCGCGATCTGCGTGGCCGCGCTTTACCGCTTCACGCCGCTGGACGATTTTCCCAGCTATCGCCCCGCGCTGGAACGCCTGTGCCGCGAACAGGGCGTACACGGCACCCTGCTGCTGGCGTCAGAAGGCATCAACGGCACCATCGCCGGAAGCGATGCCGGCATTGCCGCCGTTCTCGATCATATCCGCTCGCTGCCCGATTGCGGCGATCTCGACGTCAAGTTCTCCCGCGCGCAAACCATGCCCTTCCTGCGCATGAAGGTGCGGCTGAAGCGCGAGATCGTCACCATGGGCGAACCCGGTATCGATCCGCGCGCCTCGGTTGGCACCTATGTCGACCCCAAGGACTGGAACGCCCTGATTTCCGATCCGGACACCATCGTCATCGACACTCGCAACGATTACGAAGTGGCCGTAGGCACATTCGCCGGGGCAATCGATCCGCAGACCGCCAGTTTCCGGGATTTTCCCGACTGGTTCCGCACCCGCCGCCGGCAATTGCTGGGCGAGGGCAAGCCGCCCAGGGTCGCGATGTTCTGCACCGGCGGCATTCGCTGCGAAAAATCGACCGCGTTTCTCAAGAAGGAAGGCATCGACGAGGTGTTCCACCTCAAGGGCGGCATCCTCAAATACCTTGAGGAGATCCCCGAGGCGCAGAGCCTTTGGCAAGGCGAATGCTTCGTCTTCGACCAGCGGGTGACGATCGGCCACGGCCTCGTTCAGGGCAATTACGCGATCTGCCACGCCTGCCGCCGCCCGGTGAGCGAAAGCGACCGCCAATCGCCGCTGTTCGAGGATGGCGTCAGCTGCCCGGCCTGCCACGCCGAGCGCACCGACGAACAGCGCGCCGCCTATCGCGAACGCGCCCGCCAGGAAGAGCTGGCCGCAGCGCGCGGCGAACGCCATCTGGGCGCCCGATTCGATCCGTCCGCGGAGCCCGCGTGATTTCGCCAAATTGACTTCGCGTCCCGAAAGGGCGATCACGCGGTGATGAACAGTACAGACGAAAAGCGGCTGAACAGGCGCCGCTTCTACAAGGCGGAACAAGAGGCCGGCTTCGCAGAGGCCCACGCTACCGCCACTCCGCAAACCCTTAGCCCAAGCTACCGGCTGGCTTTCACCGACACGGATTTCCTCCTGAGGGAAGAGCTGCGTCCGGTGCGTTTCCAGCTGGAATTGCTGAAAACCGAAATGCTCATGGAAGAGGCCGGCATCGGCTCGATGCTGGTGTGCTACGGTTCGGCCCGCATTCCTTCGCCCGAAGCTGCGGCCGCGCTGGTCGAAAACGCCCCGCCCGAGCGCAAGGCCGTGGCGGAGCGGCTCGCCGCCAATTCAAAATATTATGACGTGGCTCGCGAACTTGCCCACATCGCCAGCGAAGCCGCCATCGTCGAAAAGGGCATGCGGCAATTTGTTGTCTGCTCCGGCGGTGGCCCGTCGATCATGGAAGCAGCCAACCGCGGCGCGACCGAAGCGGGGGCCGAAACCATCGGCCTCAACATCGTCTTGCCGCATGAACAGGCGCCCAACCTTTATGTCACCCCGCGCTTGGCCTTCCAGTTCCACTACTTTGCGCTGCGCAAGATGCACTTCCTGCTGCGGGCAAAGGCGGTTGCCGTGTTCCCCGGCGGCTATGGCACCTTCGATGAATTCTTCGAACTGCTGTGCCTGATCCAGACCGGCAAGATGAAGCCGATTCCGATCCTGCTTTACGGCAAGGAGTTCTGGAACAAGGTCGTCAACTTCGAGGCGCTGGCCGATGAAGGCGTGATCAATCACGACGATCTCAAGCTGATTTCCTGGGTGGAAACCGCCGAGGAAGGCTGGGACGTGATCCGGAACTTCTACGACCTGGATTGAGCTTTCTGACCCTCCCTATTTTCACGCAGTGCAAATGGGGAGGGGGACCGCCGCCGCAGGCGGTGGTGGAGGGCTGCCGACGCGCTGCAATACCCCTCCGTCAGCCTTGCGGGCTGCCACCTCCCCATTTGTGCTTCGCAAAAATAGGCAGGATCTAGGTGCGCACGGCTTGGTGACCCAGCGGTCCGTGGCCTTCGCCAAAACCCGGCGCGGCAATCAGCGCGGCGCGCACGAAGCGGCGCGCGCCCTCCACCGCATCGACCAGCGATTGCCCCTGCCCCAGCAGCGTGGCGATGGCGCTGGCAAGCGTGCAGCCGGTGCCGTGGGTGTGGCGTGTTTGCACGCGCATGCCGCGCCACAGGCGCTGGTCCTCTCCGGGCACGACCAGCCGGTCTTCCACTTCCGGGCCATCGGCATCCCCGCCCTTGGCCAGATAGGCGATGCCCCGCGCGGCCATGCCTTCATCGCCGCCCAGCGCGGCAAGTTCCGGCACATTGGGCGTGGTCAGCGTGGCAAGCGCCATCAGCCGTTCGAAGGCGGCAATGGTATCGTCGTCGGCCAGCGCCGCGCCGCTGGTGGCGATCATCACCGGATCGAAAACCACGGGCACATTCGCGCTTTCCAGCAGGTCGGCCACGGCATGGGCGATTGCCGGCGACCCCAGCATGCCGATCTTGACCGCGTTGATGCCAATGTCCGATGCGCAGGCCTCGATCTGGGCGATGACGAGATCGGGCGGGAGGACCTCAACCGCGCTGACGCCCAACGTGTTCTGCGCGGTGATCGCGGTGATCGCCGTCATGGCGTAACCGCCCAGCATCGTAATCGTCTTGATGTCGGCCTGAATACCCGCGCCGCCGGACGAATCGGAACCGGCGATGGACAGAATGCGGGGAGGAGGAATCATGGCCGAGTGGGTAGGGTAGCGCGGAGCCTTCGACAAGCTCAGGCTGAGCGGGCCTTCGTCATTGACGCACCCAGCCTCCGCCCATCCTGAGCTTGTCGAAGGATGCCAAGCGAACTCACCCCTTGAATTTCCGGACCGTCGACGGCGGGCTCTTGGCGTGATGCTTCACGGCGCGAGTCGGGCGATCCATCAGTTCGCCGCCGCAATTGGGGCAGCGATCGTCCAGCGCGTCGGCGCAGGTCGCACAGAAGGTGCATTCGAACGAGCAGATGAAGGCGCCCGGATCTTCGGCGGGAAGATCGCAGCCGCACTTTTCGCAATCGGGGCGCATTTCCAGCATCAGGCAGCTGCCTCCTTCACGGCGTCGCAGATCGCATCGACGACCTGTTCGACCTGACCGGCATCATCGCCTTCGGCCATGACACGGATCACCGGTTCAGTGCCCGATGGGCGGATGACGAGGCGGCCCTTGCCGGAAAGCTGCGCCTCCGCATCGGCAATTACCGCCTTCACCCGGGCATCGTCGAGCGGCTTGCCGCCGGCGAAGCGCACGTTCTTCAGCAGCTGCGGCACGGGATCGAACAGGTGCAGAAGCTCGCTCGCGCGCTTGCCCGATTGCACCAGCGCCGCCAGCACCTGAAGCGCCGCCACGGTGCCGTCGCCGGTCGTCGCGTGATCGAGCAGGATCATGTGGCCCGACTGTTCGCCGCCCACGTTGAAGCCATCGGCCTTCATCTTTTCGAGGACGTGGCGGTCACCCACCTTGGTGCGCTCCAGCGTCAGGCCAACTCCGCCAAGGAAGCGTTCGAGCCCGAGGTTCGACATCACCGTCGCCACCACGCCGCCGCCGCGCAATTGCCCGCTGGCCGCCATGCGCGTGCCGATCAGCGCCATGATCTGGTCGCCATCGACCGTCTGGCCCTTTTCATCGACGACGATCAGGCGGTCGGCATCGCCATCAAGGGCAATGCCGATATCCGCGCCGCTCGCCACGACGGTTTCCTTGACGAGGTTCAGGTGCGTCGAGCCAACCTTATCGTTGATGTTCGTGCCGTTGGGGTTCACGC
>JBJTLW010000008.1:0-29968 GCA_046063225.1 Novosphingobium sp.
ATTAGGTTCGGCACCCGTAGGGATCAGATTCGGCTGTCCACCGACAATCGCCCCATCAGGGCGGGCATAGATGCTCCAAAACCTTGGCGGACGTGGCGATGTTCAGCAGGAACTTCTCCCAAGCCGCGAAGCCTTCTGAGCGAAGCTCCAGCTCAAGGTTCCTGTCATAGACACCCTCGATCCCCTTGCGCTTGTGATTAAGCATTAGCTCCGCGATATCCCGGGCGATCCCGACGCGGCGAGCGTGCGACCGGAATGTCCGACGCAGATCGTGAAAATGCCAGCTCGGGATCTCGCGCTCAGCCAAATTCTCCATCTTGCCGTGAACGCTGTCCCGGACCTTGAACCACCCATGAAGTTGGGGACCTTTCTTTCGCGGTGATGGAAACAGCCAGGCACCATCGGTTTTTGCAAGGGACTGCCCCCAAGGACCAAGCGCCACTACATTCTCAATCCCGTTCTTTGAGCGCTCTTCCGGGAGTTTCCACACACCGTCCATTACCTCGGCGGTTGGGGCGGCAAACAGTTCCGATCTCCGTGCGGCGGTCAGCAGCAGAAGTATGAACCCACGGCGATAGAAAAGCCGCTCCGTCGCCAGGGCTTGAAAAAACCATCCGAGCTCTTCCTCGGTCAGGTAGCGGGTGTTCGCTTGTGGCCCAGTGGAGAACCAGTTTGAATTCAAGGTAGGCGCGGGATGGGTCATCAATTGAATGCCAGCCATGCGCCCTTCACGACCTGATGCCCATCGGAGGAAGCAACTCAGTTCACCGGCCATTTTGTTCGCCCGAACCTTGGATCCTTTCGCCTTGTCATACACGGCGTCCCAGCAATCATTCTCGGTCAGTTCGCCCAGAACACGGCCACCAAGTCGCGGATTGATGTCGCGATCAAAGATGACTTCCTTGTCGTAAAGGGTGCGGGGCTTGAGCTTCTTGCGGTCACCGCGACGCATGACATCCATGTAAAGCAGGTGCGCATCGCTGACTGTTAGGCCACGAGCCCGCTCGATTCGCATTTGAACTCGAGGATCTTCACCTCGCTCGATTGCTTCATTCAGCTTCTCAGCCCACTGGCGTGCACTGGCAATTGAATGGGCAGGGAACGCTCCCAATTTCAGTGATACGATGGCACCTGAGCGAGCAACCCTACGCCGAAACTGCCATGTCCGACGACCACCCCCATTGACGATGACATAAAGTCCGGGGACGAGATGGTCGATGTGCTTGCCTTCTTTCAGACTGTCGATGGTCGAAGGGCTTAGATTTCGGAGCTTTTCCATTGGTACCTCGTGGCAATCGAGGCGATGAAAACGATGACACAAATGATGACACAATAGGCGTCTAAACTGGTCCAAATCTGTCCAGGTTTGACGACGTAGGGGAACCCCTGCCCTATTCACCAAGCACACCCTTTCATCACCCAAACCGGTAGAAAACCGGCAGAAATCAAGGCTTGAAAGGATCTGAGAGATGGTAGCGGAGGAGGGACTCGAACCCCCGACACGCGGATTATGATTCCGCTGCTCTAACCTGCTGAGCTACTCCGCCCCAAGGGGCTTGCCCGACAATTCGGCCGGACAGGCGGCGCACATAGGGCGGCGCGACGGGATGGTCAACACCTCACGTGGCGGGAATTTTTCCACGAAACGCCCAGCGCCCAAGCGCCTTCCATGACCCTCCGCAATAGAGATGAAGTCCGATGCCCGTGAAGCGAAAGTCGCGAACAACATTCTGGCCCCCGAGTTCCTGCTGAAGCGCCACGGCAGCAGCACGTTCGACCTTATTCTGGATGGTAATGTGCAGCCGCAACGGGTGATTGTCCTGCGCGGTCAGCGTGCCATGGAAGTGTTCCGCGATCTCTTCGCGAATTGCTGCCATTGCAGGACTTTCAATGCGCAGAGCTGTGCCCTTCCCCAAATCCATCACGCCCGTGATCCTTGCCTCAGGCGGCGCGTATTGGCCAACAATGCGCGGCAGATAGCCAAAAACGTCATCGCGCAGGGACGGAGCCAGCGCATGAAACAACGTCACATGCGCGCGCAGATGGTTTCGTTCAGGCGGGAAATGCTCGCGCCGAAGCGCATCGGCCCAGGCGAAGACCTCGGCTGGTAGCTCTGCGGTTACGATGAAGGGTTCGAAAGCCATGGCCTTCAATAGGGGTGCAGGCGGCGGCAGGGAAGATGGGGGCGGCCGCCGCCTGCGATCCTGACCAGTGGATCTTGGGGATCCGCTGACTCAGGCGGTTTCGTTGGTCAGTGCAGCAATCAGCTTTTCCGGCGCGGTTTCGCCATATGGATCGCCATTCTCGCCGTCATCGTTGATGCCCGGCTCTTCGAACCAGTGCGTCACGGTGTTATCATCGACAATCATGGCGTAGCGCCACGAACGCATACCAAAGCCGACGTGGTCTTTGTTGATCAGCATGCCCATGCGGCGCGTGAACTGGCCAGAACCGTCAGGGAGCAGCTTCACGTTCTTGAGGCCGAGATGCTGGCCCCACTGGTACATGACAAACGCGTCGTTGACCGAAATGCAGTAGACTTCGTCCACGCCAAGACCCTTGAACGCGTCATAGAGGCGATCGTAATTGGGGCACTGCTCGTTCGAACAGGTCGGCGTGAAAGCGCCGGGCAGCGAAAAGATGACGACCTTCTTGCCGGCAAATTCCTCGCGGACCTTCACGTCCTGCCAACGGAACGGGTTCGGTCCGCCAACAGATTCGTCGCGAACGCGGGTTTTCAGGGTTACGTCGGGAATTTCACGATTGATCACTAGAGCCTCCTGTCAGTGCTTGAACGCGCGATAGGGGGACGAGTTTCATTCGTGAAGCCGATTAAACTGGAAATAGTAATCGGATTATCAAATCAGAAGTCACCCCTTTGCTTTCGCAGGGTATACCACTTTTCCACGTTGGCGTTGTGCTCGGTCAAAGTTGCCGCAAAGGCGTGTCCGCCGGTGCCATCGGCAACCATGTAGAGAGCGTCGGTCTTCGCCGGATTGAGCACGGCTTCGATCGAAGCCCGGCCCGGATTGGTAATCGGGCCCTTGGGCAGTCCGACCATCGAATAGGTGTTATATTCGTTGATCGCCTGAATCTCGGACTGCAGGATGCGCCGGCCAAGCGGCTTGCCCTTCGTAATGGGATAGATAATCGTCGGATCCGCCTGCAGCATGATGCCCTGGCGCAGGCGATTGGAATAGAGGCCTGCCACCAGCTTGCGCTCGCTGGGCTTACCCGTTTCCTTCTCGACGATCGACGCCAGGATCAAGGCCTCTTGCGGCGTCTTGGCGACTGTATCTGGCGAACGCTTTTCCCAGAGTTCGGCCAGAGTCCGCTGCATCGCTGTCTGCATACGCAGAAGCACCGCCTGCCGGTTCTCTCCGCGCTCGAAATCGTAGGTATCCGGGAGCACCGAGCCTTCGGGCGGAACGGCAATCGACCCGTTCAACAGCGACTGGCCCGACAAACGCTCGTAAACGAGGATCGAAGGCATGCCCTCGGGCACGGTCACGAACCGGCGCACCGCTTCCCCGCCCTGAAGGATCGAAAGGACTTTCGACGGGCTGGCACCGGCCGGCACACTGAATTCTCCCGCCTTGATCGAGCCCCCTGCACCAAAGATTCGCGCGCGCAGATAGAAGCTGGAAGAAGAGGCGATTACCCCTTCCTTCTCCAGCTTGGCCGAAACCGCTTTCAGCGACGAGCCGTCCGGCACGATGAAAGCCGCATCCTTTTCGAGCGGCCCGCCCCAGTACCACCCGCCGAGCAACCAGGTTAGGCTGCCGACCGCGAGGACGAAGGCACCGACAATCGCGAGCAGGCAGCCGCGGCGCATCATGGGATCAGTCGACCGCCTTCACGATGACGCTGGCGTTGGTGCCGCCAAACCCGAACGAATTGTTCAAAGCGGCCCGCACCTTGCGCTTCTTGGCAACCTTCGGGACAAGATCGACGCCTTCGGTGCCTTCGTCCGGATTATCGAGGTTGAGCGTGGGAGGCACGATCTGGTCACGGATCGCCAGGATGCAGAAGATCGTTTCCACGGCACCCGCACCGCCCAGAAGGTGACCGATAGCGGACTTCGTGCTGCTCATCGACGCGCCAGACAAGTCATCGCCCAGAACGCGCTTGACCGCGCCCAGTTCGATCGTGTCGGCCATGGTCGAGGTGCCGTGGGCGTTGACGTAATCGATATCGCCTGGGCCCATGCCTGCCTTCTTGAGCGCCATGCGCACGGCCAGTTCCGCGCCCTTCCCTTCGGGATGCGGCGCGGTGACGTGATAGGCGTCGCCCGAAAGGCCATAGCCGACGACTTCGGCATAGATCTTCGCGCCGCGAGCCTTGGCGTGCTCGTACTCTTCGAGCACGACAACACCCGCCCCCTCACCCATGACGAAGCCATCACGGTCCTTGTCATAAGGGCGGCTTGCCTCGGTCGGGCGGTCGTTGAAGCTACAGTTGAGTGCGCGAGCCTGGGCGAAACCGGCGATGCCCAGCGGGTTGACCGTGCTTTCGCTGCCGCCGGCCAGCATGATATCGGCATCGTCATCGCGGATCATGCGCGCGGCGTCGCCGATGGAATGCGCGCCGGTCGAGCAGGCGGTGACGACAGCGTGATTCGGTCCCATCAGGCCGTAACGGATCGAAACCTGGCCAGAGACGAGGTTGATGATGCGCCCGTGCACGAAGTGCGGGCTGACGCGGCCCGGTCCCTTTTCGTGCAGCACGATCGATTCCGCTTCGATACCCGGCAGGCCGCCGATACCGGCACCGATCGAACAGCCGGTGCGCATTTTGGTCGCCTCGTCCATATCCGTCAGGCCAGCATCTTCGAGCGCCTGCCCGGCAGCATCGATGCCATAGACGATGAACGGATCTACCTGGCGCTGGATCTTGGGATCAACGCGCTTGTTCGGGTCAAAGCCATCGGGATGATCGGCCGGCTTCACCTCGCAGGCGATCTGGCATTTCTGGTTCGACGCATCAAATCGGGTGATCGGACCCGCGCCTGATTTCCCGGCGATCAGGTTTGCCCAGGTGGTTTCGACGTCACCACCAAGCGGAGTGACCAGACCAAGACCCGTAACGACTACACGACGCATGCAATGCTCCGAAAATGCGACAGGCCCAGACCCCAAGCGGGACTGAGCCTGTCATCAAATTGCTTCCGTGAACCTCCCGCCGCGCTGCCCCGGACAGGCCCGGAGCAAGGCGGGACTGGGCCCGATCAGCCCTTGTTTTCGTTGATGTACTTGATGGCATCCGAGACGGTGCTGATCTTTTCAGCCGCATCGTCGGGGATTTCAACGCCGAATTCTTCTTCGAAAGCCATAACCAGCTCGACGATGTCGAGCGAATCGGCGCCCAGATCGTCGATGAAGCTGGCATCTTCGGTGACCTTTTCGGCCTCAACGCCAAGGTGTTCGACAACGATCTTCTTAACCCGGTCGGCGGTGTCGCTCATGGAAATGTCCTCTTGTGAACGGCAGATGAAATGTGCTCAAGAGCGCCCCTAGAGAAGGCAAGCGGCGCTGGCAAGAGGCTGTGCGGGTTGCCCACCGGACCTATCCGGCATTCATCCCCCGAATGCGCGGCCTTTTGACAATCTTTCACAAGGAAAGCTGCATGCACATTCAACGCAAAGTTCTGGCCGTCCTTACCTGCGCCTCGCTGGGACTGTTGCCCTCGGCGAGCGGCGCGCAGCAGAGCAAGGAAGCGGCCAAGGCCGACATCGCTTTGTGGAGCCAAAGCATTTCCGAGGCGTTTGCGCCAGGCTACTGGGAGGGTGAGACCCAGGAAATCGGAGACGATGGCCAGGTGACGAGGAAGAACAGCGATCCGGAATGCATCAAGCCGGGTGAGGCCAACAAGCTGAGCGCGCAATTGACCGGCGTGTTTGGGCGTATCGTCGAGAGCGCCGACTGTTCGACCACGGTGGGCAGGCCCGGCTCTTTAGCATTCACCCTGCAATGCACCGTGCCTGGCGGCAAGCGCATGTCGTTCACTTCCGACGGCACCTATTCCGACGGGCAGGTGACCTGGTCGATCGGCATGCAGGCTGACGGCGAAGGTGCTCCACGTGGGACCACCCTTCGCGTTACGGCAAAGCGCACCAAAGTGACCTGTTTGTGATGCAGAGCGGGGCCATGCCCCGCTCCGCAATCAGCCCTTCTGCGGCTCGATCACCCGCAGGTGCAGTTCGCGCAGCTGCTTGTGCTCGGCCGGAGACGGCGCACCCATCAGCAGGTCTTCGGCACGCTGGTTCATCGGGAACAGCGTGATTTCGCGCAGGTTCTGTACGCCGCATAGCAACATGACCATCCGATCGACACCGGCGGCCATGCCGCCATGCGGCGGCGCGCCATACTGGAATGCGCGGTACATGCCGCCGAAGCGTTCCTCTACGTCAGCCTTCGACAAGCCGACAAGTTCGAAGGCCTTGACCATGAGGTCCGGGTGCTGGTTGCGGATCGAACCCGATGCCAGTTCATAACCGTTGCAAACCATGTCGTACTGATAGGCCTTGATGGTGAGCGGATCCTGCGTTTCCAGGGCTTCCAGTCCGCCCTGCGGCATCGAAAACGGGTTGTGCGCAAAGTCCAGCTTCTTGTCTTCCTCGCTCCATTCGTAGAACGGGAAGTCGACGATCCAGCAGAACCGGAACGCATCCTTTTCGACAATATCGAGCTGCTCACCGACGCGCACGCGCGCCTGGCCGGCCAGCTTGGCAGCCTGGTCTTCCTTGCCGGCGGCAAAGAACGCGCCGTCGTTCGGACCAAGGCCGAGGCCGTCCCACAGCGCGGCCATCTTCTCTTCGCCGTGGTTCTTGGCGATCGGTCCGCCGAACACACCGTCCTTGCGCGTGGCATAGCCAAGTCCGGCATGGCCTTCGCTGCGCGCCCATTCGTTCATGTCATCGAAGAACTTGCGCGAAAGGCCTGCGGTTTCCGGCGCCGGGATAAGCCGCACCGTACCGCCCGAACCGACGATCCGCTCAAACAGACCGAAGCCTGATGCCGTGAATTCGGAAGTAACGTCGCGAATGATCAGCGGGTTGCGCAGATCCGGCTTGTCGGTGCCATAGTCCAGCATGGCCTTGGCATAGGGAATGCGCGGGAACTGTCCCGCCGGCGTCACGGCCTTGCCGTTGGCAAACTTTTCGAAAATCCCGGCCATGACCGGCTCCATCGTCTCCCAGACTTCTTCCTGGGTGACGAAGCTCATTTCCAGATCGAGCTGATAGAATTCGCCCGGCAGGCGGTCTGCGCGCGGATCTTCATCGCGGAAGCATGGCGCAATCTGGAAATAGCGGTCGAAACCGGCGACCATAAGAAGCTGCTTGTACTGCTGGGGCGCCTGCGGCAGCGCGAAAAACTTGCCGGCGTGGATACGGCTTGGCACCAGGAAGTCGCGCGCGCCTTCGGGGCTCGAAGCCGTCAGGATCGGCGTCGAGAATTCGGTAAAGCCAATGTCTTCCATGCGGCGGCGCGTTTCACGAATAATCGCGGTGCGCGTCATGATGTTGGCGTGCAGCGTTTCGCGGCGCAGATCGAGGAAGCGATAGCGCAGGCGGATATCTTCCGGATATTCCTGCTCGCCCGCCACGGGCATCGGCAGTTCTTCCGCGCGGCTCAGCACATTGACGCCGCGGGCGAAAACTTCGATCTCGCCGGTGGAAAGGTTGGGGTTTACCGTGCCTTCGCTGCGCGCCTTCACTTCGCCGTCGATCGTGACGACCGATTCCACGCGCAGACCTTCGAGCACCGGAAGTGCCGGCGAATCCGCGTCCGCGACGATCTGCGTCATGCCGTAGTGGTCGCGCAGGTCGACGAACAGAACGCCGCCGTGGTCGCGTTTGCGATGAATCCAGCCCGAAAGGCGGACCGCCTGACCTTGTTCGGCCGCGCTCAGCGCGCCACAGGTGTGCGAACGATAAATATGCATCGAAACTCTTTCCATTCGGCCGCCGATGAGGCACTGGCGAAAGCGCGGGCTAACAGGCGAATCCCGCACCATTGTCAAGCCGCGAGCCCGCACGGGCTCACTTACAGATAAGAAACATGAAAATACACAAGCTGATTGCCGATTCCGAATCGCTCCGCACGCTGTGCGAACGCCTCTCCCGCGCCGAGTTTATCTGCGTTGATACGGAATTCATGCGGGAGAACACCTATTGGCCGGAATTGTGCCTGATCCAGATCGCCGATACCGAGGAAGCTGCGGCTATCGACCCGCTGGCACCTGGCATCGATCTGTCGCCCTTGCTGGACCTGCTCGTCGATAATGAGGATGTCCTGAAGGTGTTTCACGCCGGCGGACAGGACGTGGAGATCATCTACAACCTTACCGGTCGCACCCCTCACCCCATCTTCGACACCCAGATCGCCATGATGGCCATCAGCCAAAGCGAGCAGATTGGCTATTCCAACCTGTGCGAAGCTTGGCTCGGCCTGACGATTGACAAGGGCGCGCGGTTTACCGACTGGTCGCGCCGCCCGCTCGACGCACGGCAGATCGACTACGCCATTGGCGACGTCACGCACCTGTCAAAGATCTTCCCGAAGATTCTCAATCGGCTGATCAAGACGGGTCGCGGCGCATGGCTTGATGCCGAGATGGAAAAACTGGCCGATCCCGACGGTTACAAGAACGATCCCGATCAGGCCTGGCAGCGCATCCGGGCGGCGGGGCGCAATCCCGCGATGCTTGGCCGCCTCAAGGCAATCGCGCGCTGGCGCGAACTGGAAGCGCAGGACAAGAACATTCCGCGCGGCCGCATCGCCCGCGACGAGACGATAGCCGACATTGCCAGCCACCCGCCGCGCCAGCAGGCGGATCTGGCCAAGGTTCGGGGCCTTTCACCGGCGTGGAAGGAAAACGAGATCGGCAAACGCCTGATGGCGGCGATCGAAGCCTCCCAGCCGCTGACAGAAAACGAGATGCCCGCCCGCGCACCGCGCGGCGCACCGCTGGGCAAGGAAGGCGCGCTGGTCGCCGATCTGCTCAAACTGCTTCTGAAGATCCGCGCCCGCGAAATCGACGTCGCGGCCCGGCTACTTGCCCGCAGCGAGGAGCTTGAACTTCTCGCCGCCGGGGTTCGCAAGAACCTGCCGCTACTGGAAGGCTGGCGATATGACACCTTCGGTCACGATGCGCTCGATCTGGTCGAAGGCAAGCTTGCCTTCGCCGTCGTCAACGGCAAGCTCAAGATGACGCATGTCGATGACGTCGAGGTTATCGAAGAAGACTGACCCTGAAAAGAAAAGGCGCCCTCCCCCCGGAAGGCGCCTTTTTCGTTTTCCTAGAGGCCGTCCAGTCCCTTGCTGACCAGCACGTTCACCGAAACGCGGCGGTTCTGCGCCTTGCCCTCCGGCGTGTCGTTGCTGGCAAGCGGGTCGGCCTTGGCCATGCCGGTGGGCGTCAGCATGCGCCACGGCTTCCAATGGCAAACCTGCTGCAGGTAGTTGATCACCGCACCGGCGCGCTTTTCGCTGAGCACCTGGTTGTATTCATCGCTACCGACAGAGTCGGTATAGCCAACCACCAGCAGCAACGCGTTATTGGTAGCTTCGGCCTTCGACGCCGCCGCGCACAGATCGGCCTTGGCGTTATAGGTCAGTGCGGTTTTGCCGGTATCGAAGAACACGTTGGTCGTGTCCTTGATGTTGTACTTGTCGATGTCGCCCATCCGACCGCGAAGCGCTTCGGTTGCTGCGGCCTGTTCGTCAAACTGCTGCGACGTTCCGTTCCGAATCATCACCGCAGTCTTGAGGTCGTTTGCCTTGAACGCGACCTGGCTGGCGACAAGACCGGCGTCCGACTGCATGGTCTTGACCGTTACCGGCAGACCATTGAGCAGCGATGTCGCGGTCAGCTTCTGTTTGCCCCCGCCGAACAGTCCGCCGCCGGACTTGATCTTGGTTTCCTCGTTGACAAGGATCACCGTGTTGGAGCCATCGGCTGCGGTCACCTTGATCTTTTCGCCATTTCGGGCGGAGATGACGCCCTTCACGTCCGGCCCCGGTGTTAGGACGGGAGCATTGACGACAATATTGGGATCAGCCGACTCTGTCGGCTGCGCGGCGAAACCTGCCGATACCGGCATGGCGACCAGCGCGAACGCCGCCATGATGGCCGGCTTGGAAGACGCAATTCGCATGGTATTCAATCCTTGATTATGCACCAGCCAGGCGCCTTTTCCACTTCGACCTTTCGTTCGCATTAACGGCGACAACGCGCATGACAGCCGGAGATGCGCATGCGGTGAGCCGTGCGAAATGAAGTTCCCCATGTGTCTTTTCCGCGCTGATCGAGGCCAATGACGAGCAGCCTTGTGCGCCGGACCGGCTCCGCTAGAACGAAGCCATGACCGTCTATCACCCCACCCTCAAGCAGCTTCAGTACCTCGTTTCGCTGCACGAACATGGCCACTTCGGCAGGGCGGCCGATGCCTGCTTTGTTTCGCAATCGACGCTCTCCGCCGGCCTGCGCGATCTGGAAACGCTGCTGGGGGTCGTTCTGGTGGAACGCACGAAACGTGCCGTGCGCTTCACGCCTCTTGGTAACGCCGTGGTCGCCAAGGCGCATAGGCTGCTGCGCGAAGCGGAAGAGCTGTCGGATATGGTGCAAAGCGCCGGACAGCCGCTTTCAGGCGAGGTGCGGATGAGCGTGATACCAACCATTGCCCCATTCCTGCTGCCCCGCATGCTCCCGCGGCTGCGGCGCGAACGTCCGGCACTCAAGCTATACCTTCGCGAAGAAACGAGCGCCGCGGCCATCGAAAGCCTGCACCATGGCCGCGCCGATTGCGTCCTGCTCGCCCTCCCTTTCCCGACCGGCGAGGTGGAAAAGGAAACGATCGAGCTCGACGCGCTCTTCGTCGCCTTCCCAAAGGACGACCCGCGCGATCCCCCGGCAGAAATTTCGCCTGACCTGATCGATGAGAACCGCTTGCTGCTTCTCGAAGACGGGCACTGCCTGAAAGATCACGCGCTTGCAGCATGCAACCGCCCGGAACTGCGCGCATCGGCCACGATGATTGGCACATCGCTGCATACGCTGGTGCAAATGGTCGACAACGGGCTGGGTCTGACCATGCTTCCGGAAATGGCGATCGACGCCGGGATCCTCAACGGGACGGACGTGGTGGCACGCCCGCTGCGTTCGGATTCGGCAAACCGCGAAATTGCGCTTGTCTGGCGGCGAAACAGCCCCCGTTCGGAAGAGTTCCGCCTGCTGGCCGAGGAACTGCGCGCGGGCTGAGACGCGCGCTCGAATTAACCATTGTTGCAAGTAATAACCCGTGTCATCTTGCGCCCTTCGAAAAAGGGGGATTCGGCATTATGAAGAACAAGCGCAAGGCACTTGTGCGTAACGTCGTGCTCGCAATGGTCGCGGCTGATGCTGCGGGCGTCTATTACATCCATGACCGGTTGAGCCAGCCCGCTCCCAGCGGCGACGTGACGATCGACGATGAAACCATCGCCGCCGCCGCCGAAGTCCATTTCAAGCCGCAAGTTGCCGAGCCGGAAACGGTTCTGGCCAAGCGCGAACTTCCCAAGCCAACCTTCGGCCAGCAAACCCCGGCACTCGCCTCGGCATCGGCTCCGACGCAGGCTGTTCCCCTTTCGCAGACGGCTCCGACAGCCCACGCGGTCACGCAGGCACAAGCAGCCTTGCCCGCTCCTGCCACGTCCGCGAAGCCCGCGCCGGCGGCAAAGCCCGCCGTGCTTGCCAAGGCTGCGGCGCCAGCCGCGCGTCCGGCTGCGGTCTCCCGCGTTGCTCCTGCTGCAAAGCCGGCAAGCGCCCCTGCCCCGACCCTTGCAGTCCGTGCTCCGGCCATTCCGCGTATCACTTTCGCGCCGGCCGCGACGCCCAAGGCGAAGACAGACCCGGCTGCCGCTCCCGCAGCCCGCGCCAAGATTGCTCCGGCACTCGCAATAGCGGTACCGGCCACGAGCAAGCCCGCCTCGCCCGCACCGGCGCTCGGCTCGGCTGCAAAGCGCCCCGTCATGCTGTCGGTTGTGCCGGCGCGCACCACCAAGCTGGCCAAGGCTAATACCCTATCCAGCACTCCGGTCCGCAAGCGCGCCTCGTTCCGCAAGGCTTTTGCCAGCATGGCACAGGCTGAAAACGTCTCGGTGCTGACCACGAGCAACGGCTCGCTGCGGAACACCGCACCGCTCGTCAAGGCGCAGTTTGTCAGCGAAGCGCCGGAAACGCCCCCGGCAAACCTTGGCATCACCAGCCAGGCTATGTCCATCAGTCAGTCCGCGACGATGACCGAGGTGGCGCCGTCGAAAGACCCGGTTGTCCCCACGCAGCCCGCAGCAACGTCAAGCGAACTGCCCCCGGTCGACGAATAAACTCAGTCGGTACCAAGGCAGCGGGCTCTTCTGCGGACCGCTGCCACCCCGTCCTCATGGCCTAGTCCATGTGCTTGAGGCCGATGCGCAGATAGTCCCAGCCGGTTATGACCGTCAGCGCAGCGGCTGCCCACAGGGTCACCAGCCCCACCATCTGCGGCAAGTTGTCCTGTGTGCCCGGGATCATCCATTGCGGTACGCCGCCTGCAAGAATGAACGATCCGAGCGCGATGATCTGAAAGGTCGTTTTCCACTTGGCGAGACGAGATACGGGCACCGAAACCCGCAGCCCGCCGAGGAATTCGCGAAGGCCTGAAACAGCGATTTCGCGCAACAGAATTACCAGCGCGGCGATCACGTGGACACCTGCGACATCGTGATTGGCGACAAGAATGACGATCACGGCAGCAATCATGATCTTGTCTGCTATCGGATCGAGGAACTGCCCCAGCTTGCTCACCAAACCACGTGATCGCGCCAGGTAACCGTCGAAGTAGTCGGTGATCCCCATCAGGGCGTAGACAACCCAAGCCGCAAGGTACCCGGCGGCCCAACCCGGCCACCACATCAGCCAGATCAGCAGCGGAACTGCAAAGATGCGCGACAGGGTGAGCATATTGGGCAGGTTAAGCATGGCTGCCTGCCTTCCATCGCCCATTGATTTTGCCAAGCATATCAGTCCCTATCCACAAGCCTGCGCTGCCGTGAGGCGCTTCGGGCTTGTCCCCTGCGTTCCGCTCGCTAGGGTCTGCCGCCAAACGGGGGAGCTTTCAAGCCGCGCATGACCACTTCCACACATCTGGTGCGCCAGCGCCGCTTCCTGCCGCTGTTCATCACCCAGCTTCTCGGCGCCTTCAATGACAACCTGTTCAAGAACGCGATGGTGCTGTTCGTCGTCTATTCGGTTTACAGTTCCGAAGCGGCTGAGGCGAAGTTTTCGGCCGTGGCGTCAACCGTGTTCATCATACCGTTCTTCCTGCTTTCCTCGCTCGCCGGTCAGCTAGCCGACATGCGCGACAAGGCGCGGATCATTCGCATCGTCAAATTCTGCGAGATCCTCATCATGCTGGTCGGCGGCGCCGGGCTGGTTCTTGCCTGGATGGGTATCAGCACGACCACGCTGGCGATCCCGCTGATGCTGCTGGCGCTGTTCGCGATGGGTGTTCATTCGACTTTCTTTGGGCCGATCAAATACGCCATCCTGCCGCAGCACCTGCACAAGGAAGAGGTTCTGGCCGGCACCGGCATGGTCGAGGCCGGCACCTATATCGCCATTCTTACCGGCACGATCCTGGCCGGCTGGATCGACGTCGAATGGGCCGCGCTCGGCGTCGTTCTGACCGCGATCGTGGGCTATCTCGCCGGCCGTCAGGTTCCACCTGCCCCACCTCAGAGCGAACCGGTTCCACTCGACTACAACGTTCTGCGCAGCTCTTGGCGGCTGATACGCCACACCACCGCCGATGCCCGCGTGTTTGAAGCGATCATGGCGATCAGCTTTTTCTGGGCCGTCGGAACGGTGCTGTTCATTCAGTTCCCGCCGCTGGCCAAGAACGTGCTTCACGCGAGCAAGGAAGTGGCAAGCCTGTTCCTTGTGATCTTCTCGGTCGGCATCGCCATCGGATCGGTTTCGATCAACGCCCTGCTCAAGGGAACAGTCTCGGCGCGCTGGTCAGCGCCATCGGTGATCGCAATGGGGCTCTGCGTGGTAGCCTTCTACCTCGTTTGCCGCGCCTGGCCCGATCCCGGGGCCGGCCTGCTCGACGTTAGCGCCTTCCTTGCGCGGCCGCTGGCCATACCTTTGCTGCTGTGTTTGCTGGGCATCGCCATTGCCGGCGGCATGTTCGTGGTGCCGCTCTATGCGTTTCTCACAACCTTTGTCGACAAGGCGGAAACCGCCCGCACCATTGCCGCGAACAACATCGTCAATTCCGGGGCGATGGTGGTCGGTTCACTGGTTGCTATGGCGCTGAGTGCCATGGGCCTTCCTCTTCAGGAGCAAGTCCTGCTTAGCGCGGCAATGTGCGTGATCTCGGCCCTGCTCGGCGCGCAGCTCTACCGCAGCGAGCGGGCGGCCATCAAGCGGTCAGCTGATCCAGGTTGATACGGCCATGAAGCACGCGCAATAGGCCATCAGGAACAGCTTCACGTCCTCAAGGCCAAAGCGCCACGACTCCGCGCCAGACATTCCGCGAGCATTATCCTGAATGAGCCGCCGGACATGGGGCGGCAGCGACATGCGAAACGGGTGGCGGGCAGACTCATCGGTAACGACCAAGGCTCTTCTCACGGGGCCAATCTCCAGTTGATTGACGCCGAGTTAAGAAGTCCTTCACCATCGCACCACCCGCAAAATTGCGGTTAACGGGCGCCATCCCGTTTCGGCACATTAACCTTGAAGAGAGTTGCGCTCTACTTTTCCGAGAGATCCAGAATGTAGTTCCATTCCGCCTCGGTCACTCCGCTGACGGAAAGCCGGAACTTGGTCAGCAACTCCATCTCTGCAAGCGCCGGATCGGCCTTGATTTCCTTCAGGGTCACCGGCCGTTTCAGCTTTCGAACCGGCATAACGCCTACCGCTGTCCAGCGCCCGGTGTCGTCCGAAGGGTCCTGGAAGCCAGCCTTGCTGATCCGCGCGATGCCGACAATTTCGACCCCGATGTTCGAATGATAGAAGAACACCTCGTCACCCACTTCCATGGCGCGCAGGTTCAGGCGAGCCGTGTAGTTGCGCACGCCATCCCACGTCCCTTCGCCTTCTGCGACGAGATCGTCCCACGAATAAACGTCAGGCTCGCTCTTCATGAGCCAGCGGCGATGGGGCAGATTGATTTTGGTCATGAACTTCACCGGCAAAAGGTCTATGCGGGCCCATTACCCATTTTCTCGGAACTGACCATATGCAACTCGAATCCCTGCCGGTGCTGTCGCTTGCCGACGACCCGGCGACCTTTTCCCAAGCGATTGGCGACAGCTTCAAGACGTTCGGCTTCGCCATGGTGAAAGACCACGGTATCGATGCCAACCTGATTGACCGCGCCTGGGCGCTGACGGAGGAATTCTTTGCCCTGCCCGAAGCGGAAAAGCGCAGCTATCACAATCCGGCCATTGCCGGCGCGCGCGGCTACACGCCCTTCGGAACGGAAATCGCCAAGGATGCCAAGGCGCATGACCTCAAGGAATTCTGGCACGTAGGCCGCGACCTGCCGGAAGGAAGCCCGCTGGCCGATGCCTCGATGCCGCCGAACGTCTGGCCTACGCGCCCGGAAGGCTTTCAGGCCTTGTTTCAAGAGCTTTACCGCCAGTTCGACGCCACCGGGGCGACGATCCTTTCGCGTATTGCAGTCTACCTCGGGCTGGATGAACACTGGTTCGATCCCGCGATCGATGACGGCAATTCGGTGATGCGGCTGCTGCACTATCCGCCGCTAGAAGGCGTGAGCGGCGAAGCGATCCGTGCCGGAGCCCATGGCGACATCAATCTTATCACGCTTCTGCTGGGCGCCGAAGAAGCCGGCCTTGAGCTGCTCTACAAGGGCGAGCGCTGGATTTCCGCTTCACCGCCGAAGGGCGCGCTGGTGATCAACGTGGGGGATATGCTGGAACGCCTCACCAACCATGTCCTGCCTTCCACCATCCACCGCGTCCGCAATCCGGACCCGGAACGCGCCCGCTACAGCCGCTATTCGATGCCGTTTTTCCTGCATCTGCGCAGCGACTTCCCAATCAAGACCTTGCCCCAGTGCATCTCCGCTGAAAATCCGGATCGTTACCCTGAAGCGATTACGGCGGACGAGTTCCTGCAGCAGCGCCTGATCGAGATCGGGCTCAAGAAGAAAGGTTGATCGCGCAATTCAGCGACTTAACCAATCTTTCATGCCACCGACGCATAATTCCCGGGTAGCCTGCAAACAGGGGCGCGGGGATTATGCAATCGGGCGACGAAGGTCGTAACGGGGTCAAGACGACGCAGATGGAGAAGATCGGCAAGGACATTGCCGTTCTGGGCGTCTGCTTTGCGGCCATCATCATGTTCGTCGGAACCGGCAGCGCCGTGATCCCGCAGGTTGTCCGCTGGTTTCAGGGCATGGGCATGCCGCCCGACCGGATGCTCAGCAACGCGCTGCTGCTGAACATCGCGCTCATCATTTTCGGTTGGCGGCGCTATCGCGATCTGGCCGAACAGATGGCCGAACGCAGCCTTGCGGAAGAGAACGCCCGGCGCTTGTCCGAAACAGACTGCCTCACCGGTTGCCTCAATCGCCGCGCCATGGCCCCGGCGATCGACGACCTTCGTGCCGAGGCCGCGCGAAAGGGCGAGCAGATCGCCGTCATCGTGCTCGATCTCGACAACTTCAAGCGCCTCAACGATTCGAACGGTCACGCTGCCGGCGATGTCGTGCTGCGCGAATCGGCAAACAGGATGCGCGTGGTTCTGCCGGCAGGTGCGCTGCTGTCGCGACTGGGCGGCGACGAATTTGCCTGCGCCGTTCCTTTCGATCCCAGCCGGCAGGATTCGGTCGACCGGATCGCGAGCCAGTTGATCGATTGCCTGTGCGCCCCCATCATGGCCGGCGGAGTTCTGCTGGAAGGCCTGTCAGTTTCTATCGGGCTTGTGCGCTCCGACACCTTCACGGGGCGCCCCGTCACCGCGCAGGACCTTTTGCACATGGCCGACATAGCCATGTATCATGCCAAAAAGGGCGGCAAGAACCGCTTCTATTGGTTCGAAGCCCAGATGGAGAGCGAGCTGCGGTTTCGCAGCGAACTGGAATCCGGGATTCGCAGCGGCGTGCCGGGCGGGGAATTCGTGCCGTTCTATGAGCCGCAGATCGACCTCAAGACCGGAACCATCTCCGGATTCGAAATGCTGGCGCGCTGGCAATCGCCGGAACTGGGTCTTGTCGGGCCGGACCTTTTCATCCCGATCGCGGAAGAAATCGGCATGATTGCCGACCTTTCGGAAAGCGTGATTCGCCAGGCGCTTATCGATGCGCGTCAGTGGGATCCATCACTGTCGCTGTCGGTCAACATCTCGCCAGTGCAATTGCGCGATCCCTGGTTTGCGCAGAAGCTGCTCAAGCTTCTGGTCGAAGCCAATTTTCCTGCCAGCCGCCTGGAAATCGAAATCACCGAAAGCTGCCTGCACGAAAACCTGGGCCTTGTGCGCTCGCTAATCGCGAGTCTCAAGAATCAGGGCATTCGCATCAGTCTGGATGATTTCGGCACCGGCTACAGTTCGCTGGCACAGCTCCGTTCGCTGCCGTTCGACCGGATCAAGATCGACCGCAGCTTCATCTCCACCCTGTCCAGCAGCAGCGACAGCATGACCATCGTTCAGGCCATCGTATCTCTCGGCAAGGGTCTGGGCCTACCCATTACGGCCGAAGGGGTCGAGGATTCCGACGTCGTCGATGAACTGCGGCGCATGGGAGAATTCAAGGCGCAGGGCTATCTCTATGGCCGCCCAGCTTCGGCACAGGACGTGGAAAAGCGGCTCGAGCAACTCAGCCTCTTGCGCAAGACGCCAACGCTCACAGTGATAGAAAACCAGCCCACCGAGACTCGCGCCGCCACGGCATAGGGCTGGACCTCGGCCGTCGGCATGCCTAGATGCCACGGCATGAGGGTACCATTCGTCAAGATGCATGGTCTGGGTAACGATTTCATCGTGCTCGACGCGCGCGCCGATGCCGTGCCTCCGATGACGGAATCGCTGGCCCTTGCGCTGGCTGATCGCAAGACCGGGATAGGCTGCGACCAGCTGATCCTGATCGAACCGTCCGATGTCGCCACGTTCCGGATGCGCATATTCAACGCCGATGGCAGCGAAGTGGAAGCCTGCGGTAATGCGACCCGCGCCGTCGGCTTGCTGCACGGCAGCCCGGCCACAATCGAGACCTTGGGCGGAATCCTCTCTTCTCGTCCTAGCGAACACGGCATTTCCGTCGACATGGGCGAACCCCGCTTCGACTGGCAGGCCATTCCTCTGGCCTATGCCATGGATACGCTGACCATGCCGGTCGGCTGGAACGAGCTGGAAGGCCCCGGCGCAGTCAATGTCGGCAATCCGCACGTGGTGTTCTTTACGCCGGACTGTTCGGCCGTGCCGCTGCATCAGCTTGGTCCATTGATAGAGCATGACCCGCTGTTTCCTGAGCGGGTCAACGTCAACGTCGCGACAGTCGAAAGCCGCGATCACATCCGGCTGCGCGTCTGGGAGCGCGGCGTGGGTGAAACGCGTGCCTGCGGCACCGGCGCTTGCGCCACGGCCATTGCCGCCATGCGCAGAGGTCTGGCAGACCGACAGGCAACGATCTCGCTTGAGGGCGGAGATCTCGCCATCGGATGGGGAGATGACAACCGCATCACCATGGCTGGCCCGGCTGTTGAGAGCTTTCGCGGCAGTTTTGACCCTGCCGACTACGGAGCCGCCGGGTGACTGTTGAGGTCGTTTCGCTGGGCTGCCGCCTGAACCTGTCCGAAAGCGAAAACCTGCGAGGCCTGCTGGTCAGCGCTGAAGATCTGGTGGTGATCAATTCCTGCGCCGTCACGGCAGAGGCCGTCCGCCAGACCCGCCAGGCCATCCGCCGCGCCCGCCGCGCCAATCCCCATGCGCGGCTGATCGTCACCGGCTGCGCGGCAGAGGTTGAGCGGGACATGCTGTCTGCCATGCCCGAAGTCGATGGGCTGGTTGCCAATGCCAGCAAGCTTGAGGCGCGGGCCTGGAACGTGCCTGCCGCCCTGCCGCGTCCATCGCAATCCTACACGCGGGCCTATGTCACCGTGCAGAACGGCTGCGATCACGCCTGCACCTTCTGCGTAATCCCTCAGGGGCGCGGCGCGAGCCGGTCGCTGGGCGTGGCGCAGGTTCTTCACGAGATTGAGCGCCATCTGGCGAACGGTGTGCGCGAGGTCGTGCTTACCGGCGTGGACCTGACGTCCTGGGGCGGCGATCTGCCCGGCGCCCCGCGGCTCGGCGAGCTGGTGGAAGCGATTCTCGCCGGCTTCCCGCAGCTGGAGCGGCTGCGCCTGTCCTCACTCGACGGGATCGAGATCGACGAACGTCTATTCGCGGCGATTAGCGGGGAACCGCGCGTGATGCCGCACGTTCACCTGTCCTTGCAGCATGGCCATGACATGATCCTGAAACGCATGAAGCGCCGCCACAGCCGGGCAGACGCGGTTTCGCTCGTCGAGCGCTTGCGCCGCCACCGACCGGACATAGCCATTGGCGCCGATCTGATCGCCGGTTTCCCGACCGAGGACGATGCGATGCATCGCGCCAACCGCGCGATCATTGGCGAACTCGGCGTGGTCCATGGCCATGTCTTTCCCTATTCCCCCCGCCCCGGCACGCCCGCCGCGCGAATGCCTCAGCACGATGCCGCTCTCATAAAGACCCGCGCTGCGGAGCTTCGCGCCGAGGTCGGCGAAGTGCGCGGCAAATGGCTGGCTTCGCTTGTCGGCAACCCGCTCAAGGTGCTTGCCGAACGCGACGAGACGGGCCATGCGGAAAACTTCGCCCGGGTGCAGCTCGCCCCAGGCACCCAGGCTGGATCTGTTGTGACTATCGTTCCTGAACGCGTGATCGAAGGGCTGCTGGCATGAGCGGCGATTCCTCCTGGTCGGATCGCATTTTTGGCGGCTTCCGCAAGACATCGGAACGCCTGAGCGAGAACCTTTCGGGCATCGTCAGCAAGACCCGGCTGGACGAAAACCAGCTCGACGATCTGGAAGATGCTCTGATCCTGTCCGATCTCGGCCCGCGCGCCGCGCGCCGCATTCGTGACAAGCTGGCCGCTGAACGCTTTGAACGCGGCGCCGATGAACAATCGATCAAGGAAGCCGTGGCCGAAGAAATCGCAGCGATCCTGCGCCCGGTTGCCAAGCCGTTGGACATCGTCGCCTTTCCGCGCCCGCAGGTGATCCTCGTTATCGGCGTCAACGGATCGGGCAAGACGACGACGATCGCCAAGCTTGGCCACCTGTTTCAGGAGCTGGACTATGGCGTCCTGTTCGCCGCTGGCGACACCTTTCGCGCCGCGGCGATCGAGCAGCTTGCGGTCTGGGCCGGACGGCTCGGCGTTGAAATCGTGCGCGGTCCCGAAGGCGGCGATCCGGCGAGCATCGTCTTCGACGCGGTAAGGCACGCAACGGAAAAGGGCACCGATGCCCTTATTGTCGACACCGCTGGCCGCCTGCAGAACAAGCGCGAGCTGATGGAGGAGCTGGCGAAGATCCGCCGCGTCCTCGGTCGGCTGAATCCCGAGGCACCGCACGATGTGGTGCTGGTCCTCGATGCCACCAACGGCCAGAACGCGCTTCAGCAGATCGAGGTGTTCAAGGAAGTGGCGGGCGTGACCGGCCTGATCATGACCAAGCTGGACGGCACCGCGCGCGGCGGTGTTCTGGTGGCGGCGGCGGAGCAATACGGCCTGCCGATCCACGCCATTGGCGTTGGCGAAAAACTGGATGACCTGCGCCCGTTCGATCCCGATCTGGTCGCGCGCGTGATTGCCGGGGTGGCATGATGGCTGAAAAGACCGAACACAAACCCGGCTGGCTGGGCGTGGTTATCGACTATGGCCCGATCCTGCTGTTCTTCGCCGTCTACAAATATTACGCCCCGTCGGATCGATCGAACATGATCGGCGAAATCAGCGCGGTGGTGCGCGGCACGATTGCCTTCATGGCCGGCGCCGTAGTTGCCTTCGGCGTCAGCCTGGCAAAGTTCCGCAAGGTTTCGCCCATGCTCTGGCTGACCACGGCGATGATCCTGTTTTTCGGCGGGTTGACGGTCTACACGCAGGATCCGGCGTGGATCAGCCACAAGCCCACCGTGGTCTATATCTTCGGCGCCGTCATGCTGCTCGGCGGCTATTACCGCGGCAAGGCGCTGCTCAAGATCCTGCTCGGCGCCGCGTTTGAAGGACTGGACGACGACGGCTGGATGAAGCTGTCGCGAAACTGGGGCATCTTCTTCATCGGCCTTGCCGTGCTGAACGAGGTTCTGGCCAATCGTGACTGGTTCACATTCGAACAGTGGCTCAAGGCCAAGCTGTGGCTGTTCCTGCCGCTGTCGTTCATCTTTACCTTTGCGCACATGCCCATGCTGCTGCGGCATGGCCTGGCGAGCGAAGATAAAGACGAAGCTGAAAGCACCACGCCGCACGAATGAATGGGCGCGCGGACGCGATCCCGCTGGGGATTTCCGCCAAAAAACGGTGACAATCGTTCGCAATTGGCGCATCTATGGTGCGATGCCGCGCTGCTCGGCATAATATTTCGATACGACCATAGGGGGAAGCAATGGCGAAGTTTTTCGGAAACCTGCACCTGGTGCTGCTGGTCGGCCTCGCGGCCGCGATTGGCGTCATGTACTGCTACAACGGCGTTGCGCCGGTTAACACCAATTCGGTCTTCCACTGGCTGCACACGTTCTTCGGCATTCTGTGGATCGGTCTGCTCTACTACCTCAACTTCGTTCAGGTGCCGACCATGCCGTCGGTTCCCGCTGAACTGAAGAAGGGCGTCACCGGCTACATTGCACCCAAGGTGTTCTTCTTCTTCCGCTATGCCGCGCTGCTGACGGTCATCACCGGCCTCGTGATTGCTTTCGTCAACGGCTACGGCCACCGCGCCATGACCTTTGCCGGCGCTACTCGCAGCGAAAACATGATCGGGCTTGGCATGTGGCTGGCGCTGATCATGGCTTTCAACGTGTGGTTCCTGATCTGGCCGGCGCAGAAGAAGATCCTCGGCATTGTCGAAGCCAGCGACGAAGCAAAGGCAAAGGCTGCACCGCTGGCGCTGGCAGCCAGCCGTACCAATCTGCTGCTGTCGCTGCCCATGCTCTACTGCATGGTCACCGCAAATCTCAGCTAAGACCGGCTGACATCGTTTCACCGAGGCGGCGCTCCTTCGGGGGCGCCGTTTTCGTTTCAGGTGATGGAAAGCAGCGGTTGCAGGCTGGCATGGGCGGCAACATGGCCGGTGAGGCCGGCGGTCCAGCCGTGCCGCCAGCACAGCCAGCCCCACAGCATTCCCGCCGCGCCATGCAGGGTAGCTTCCCGCAAACCGGTCAGAACCGACCAGTCGAGCCCGGCGAAATAGCCACGGGCGACAAACGGCCAGACGATGAAGGCCGTGGCGGCAATGCACAGCCAGTGCAGGCGGGCACTCTGCTTGCCGGTGAGGGCCACGGCGCCCCAGGTCAGCCCCGTCAGCGCCACCAGCCTGAGCTGGATCTCATCGACCAGAGCGCCCCGCGCAAACCATGCGATGCGCGCCAGCGGCCCTGCCTCTGCCACCATGTCATGCTGAACCTGCGGCACGACCGACTGGAACAGGCTGGCATCGGCAAGCGCCATCCAGGCACCAAATGCCAGCCCCGCCCCGGCGGCGATGCCGAGCGAGCGCAGGCCGTGCCTGGGCAGGAGGGTGAAATCGATGTCCGTAAGCAATGGCAAGCGCGCCACGCGGCCTCAGATCTCTACCTGGCTGCCAAGTTCGACCACGCGGTTGGTCGGCAGGCGGAAGAACTCCATGGCACTGGCGGCGTTGCGCAGCATCCACGCGAACAGCTTTTCGCGCCAGATCGCCATGCCCGGCCGGGCCGAAGCGATGAGCGTCTGGCGGGACAGGAAGAAGCTGGTCTTCATCATAGTGAAGGGTTCGCCGCAAACATTGGCGGTCTTCAGCGCGGCGGGCACGTCGGTTTCCTCAAGGAAGCCATAGCGCAGCGTCAGGCGATAGAAGCCTTCGCCGAACTGCTTGCATTCGACGCGCTTCTCCTCGCTCACCACCGGCACGTCCTGAATGGCGACGGTCAGGATCACGACGCGTTCGTGCAGCACCTTGTTGTGCTTGATGTTGTGCAGCAGCGCCGAAGGCACGCCGGCCGAGTTCGACGCCATGAACACCGCCGTGCCGGGCACGCGCTGCGCGCTGGAATGGGCACTCTTGGCGAAGACTTCGAACGGGATCGTGCCTTCGGCCATCGCCGCGCGCATCAGGGTGCGGCCCTTGGACCAGGTGGTGAGAAGGGTGAAGATGAACAGGCCCATCGCCAGAGGTACCCAGCCGCCCTGCGGAACCTTGATCAGGTTGGCGCCGAAATAGGCGACGTCGACAATGATGAACACGCCGATCAGCGGCACGGCCTTCCACACCGGCCAGTGCCACAGCGAAATCAGGACCGCCGCCAGCAGCAGCGTGTCGATGAACATGGCCCCCGTCACCGCGATACCATAGGCCGCCGCAAGTTTGGTCGAGGAACCGAAGAACAAGACCAGGACCAGCACCATGACCATCAGGCCCCAGTTGACCACCGGGATATAGATCTGGCCGGCGGCAGCGGCGCTGGTGTGCTTGATCTGCATGCGCGGCATGAAGCCCAGCTGGATCGCCTGCTGCGTCAGACTGAAGGCGCCCGAAATCACCGCCTGGCTGGCGATGATGGTCGCCAGCAGCGCAAGAATGATCACCGGGATGCGCACCGCATCCGGGATCATCAGGAAGAACGGATCCTTGATCAGCGCGGCCGCCGAAGCGGCATCGGGCTGCGACAACACCATTGCCCCCTGCCCCATGTAGTTCAGCATCAGGCACGGCAGCACGAAGGCCATCCAGCTGACGCCGATCGGGTTGCGGCCGAAATGGCCCATGTCCGCATAGAGCGCCTCGGCCCCGGTCACGGCGAGAACGACCGACCCGAGCGCGATGAAGGCCCGCAGGCCGTCTGCCATGAAGAACTGGACGGCATTCATCGGGTTGATGGCCTGCAGCATGATGCTGGGCATATCGGCGATATGCATCACGCCCATTGCGGCCAGCGTGATGAAATAGACCAGCATGATCGGCCCGAACAGGCCGCCCACGCGCTCTGTCCCGCGCGACTGGATGGCAAACAGGCCGAACAGGATCGCGACCGCAAGCGGCACGATGAAATCGGTGAAGCCGGGATGCACGTATTGCAGACCTTCGGTTGCCGAAAGCACGGACATGGCCGGCGTGATCATCGAATCGCCATAGAACAGCGCGGTTGCGAACACGCCGAGCAGAATGAACGGCGCGGTCCACTTTGCGTTGTCCGACTTGCGGTTGATCAGCGCGAGCAGCGCCAGGCTGCCGCCTTCGCCCTTGTTGTCTGCCTTCATGATGGTCAGCACATATTTGAACGTTACGACGATCATCATCGACCAGAACACAAGGCTCAGCACGCCATGGATGTGCACCGGATCGACCTGGATCCCCGGGGTCCCGTGGTGCGAGGCAAAGGTTTCGCGGAAAGCGTAAAGCGGGCTGGTGCCGATGTCGCCAAAGACGACGCCGATGGCGCCGATGGCCAGCTTGGCCAGTCCGCCATGATGTCCACCGGGATGGTGGCTGGCTTCGTTGGCGTCACTTACGGCAGGATCACCGGTATTCTGCGATTCAGACATGCGTTAGCGCGCCCCTTTTTGCGCCTGCGATTCGGCTGCGCGCGCCTAGCATCGGCGCTTTCCTACCGCAACGCAATCACGCGCGGCTTACAGCGCGCCCTTCGCCTTTTGGCGCGCAATGAAGGCGTCGAGATCGGCAAGCCGCGCCACCAGTTCCTCGCGCCAGGGCGCATCAGGCGGCGTGCGCGCAAGCAGTTCCGCCCACAGCGCCCGTCCCTCTTCCACCCGGCCGGACTGCGCGAGCGCCAGCCCGAGGAAAAACGGCGGACCGGGATGGCCGGGCGCAGCGGCCTCAGCCTTGCGGAAGGCAAGGATCGATGCGGGAGAGAGATTGCCCTCGGCATGGCCGACCAGCGCGTTGGCCAGCGCCAGCCACGCCTCTCCGTTGCCCGGCTGTTCGGCAACCGCGCCGCGCAGCAGTTCCACCGCCTCGCCATATTGGCCATGGCGCACCAGCGCATCGGCGGGCGTGAGGTACTTGTCCGTCATCGTCGAGCCATCGCCCATCGCCTTGCGGGCCTTGAGCGCGGCCGCGGCCGATTCCGCCCCCGCCTGTTCGCGCGGCTGCGTGGGCGATCCGGCCTGCGAGGGGCTGCCCTGAATGGCATAGCCGACCAGACCCAGCACCAGCGTTGCGCCGCACAGCTCCCAGGCCCGGCGCGGCAGTTTGAGGACCATCACCATGCCGATGAAGCAAACGAGCGCCAGAACAATCGCCAGCAACCAGCCCATCACTTGGCTCCCTTGGTAAAGCGGCGGCGCAGCAGCAGGGCCGCCGCCATCAGCAGCAGCACGGGCAGGACGAACAGCGGCCAGGTGAGCGCCGTCACGCGCGGTGTATAGCTGATATAGTCGCCATAGCGCGCCACCAGCCACTGCCGGATGGCTTCGGGATCTTCCCCGGCTGCCACGCGAACGCGAATCTGGTTGCGCAGGTCGCCCGCCATCGAGGCATCGGAATCGGCAATCGACTGGCTCTGGCAGGTCAGGCAGCGGATCGTCAGCATCAGCTCGTGCGCCTTGGCTTCCTGCGCCGGATTGTCGAGCTGACGGTTGGCATAGGGTGCCTGCGGCATGGTATCGTCAGCAAAAGCCGGCGCGCAGACGATCAGCATCAGGGCGAGGATCAGTCGCTTCATTGCTCCGCTTCCTTCAGCTTGGCCAAAAGCTTCGGCACATCATCCGCCGTGATCACGCCGATATGCTGGTGGCGGATGACGCCCTTTGCGTCGATGACGAAGGTTTCCGGCACGCCAGCCGATCCTATGCCAAGCTGAACGACGCTGAGATTGTCTGCCCCGATCCGGGCAAAGGGATTGCCGTTGCGCGCAAGGAAGCCCGCCAGTTCGGGCTTGTGATCGCGCACGGCAACACCGTGGATTTCGACGCCCGCCGATTTGAGCGCGCCCAGTTGCGGCGCTTCGATGGCGCAGGGCACGCACCACGATGCAAAGACATTCAGAAGGCGCGGTTTGCCGCCAACAAAGTCGCTGCGAGAAAGGCCGGGTCGATCATCGCTTGCCGCCGCAAGAGCAAATTCCGGCAACGGCTGGCCTACGAACTTGCTTTCGACCGATTTGCTCGCAGGCCAGAACAGCCCGACGAGGACCAGCGCGACAAAGCCGAGGAACAGCCCGAGCGGCAGCCACAGCGCCAGACGGCCTGATTGGGCCAGTTCTGCCTGAGAGCCGGTTTCGCTCATCGTCCCTGCCTTTCGCGGCGATAGGCAATCTTGCCCCTGGCGATAATGCGCCGCAGATCGCTGGCGACGCGGCCCAGCAGCGCCAGAACGCCGCCGAGTGCAATCAGGATGCCGCCAAACCAGATCATCGGCACGAACGGCTTCCACCACAAGCGCAACTGCCAGCGGCCATCCTCCGCCTCTTCGCCGAGTACGGCGTAAAGCTGGCCGTTCCAACGCGTCACAAGTGCGCTCTCGCTGGTCTGCTGCGGAGGGGTCCAGAAGCTGCGCGACTGCGGGTGCAGCAGGATGGCAGAGCCGCCATCGTAACGCGCTTCCAGCCCGGCTTCGAGTGCCGTCCAGTTTGGTCCCGCCGCAGGATCGACAGATTTCAGCGCGATCTGCCAGGGACCGACGGCAACCTTGTCTCCCTCGTTCACGGCAACCAGCTTTTCCGTGGTGAAGGCGCTGTCGCTGGCCATGCCGAACAGCGACACGGCGATGCCGAAGTGCGCCAGCACCATGCCCCACAGGGGCAGCTTGACCTGCCGAAGCTTGCGCCCCTTGAGCGGCAACAGGCTGGCAAGGCCGATGGCGGGCGCCAATCCAAGGCCGATGATCGGCAGCACGTGGCTGGGCGCAAGAGCGATCCCCAGACCAAGGCCGGCAAGGGCCAGCACGGCCGGCACGATCAGCCACTTGCGCACCCGGCCCAGTTCATCTCGGCGCCAGCGCAGCAGGGGGCCGACTGCCATGACGATCAGCATCGGCACGACGAAGATTGCGGTGAACGGATTGAAATAGGGCGGCCCGATGGAAACCTGCTGCCCCAGCGCTTCTGCCAGCAGCGGGTAGAGCGTGCCGACCAGCACGATGCCGAGCGTGCAGGTGAGCATGACGTTGTTCACCACCAGCGCGCTTTCGCGGCTGACGATGGAGAACCGTTCGCCTTCCGTCACGGTCGATGCCCGCAGGCCAAACAGCGCCAGCGCGCCGCCAATATAGATCGCCAGCAGCACCAGGATGAAAGCGCCGCGCTTCGGATCGACAGCGAAGGCATGGACCGACGTCAGGATGCCGGACCGCACGAGGAACGTGCCGACCATCGACATCGAAAAG
Source organism: Novosphingobium sp. (assembly GCA_046063225.1). Classification (GTDB taxonomy): domain Bacteria; phylum Pseudomonadota; class Alphaproteobacteria; order Sphingomonadales; family Sphingomonadaceae; genus Novosphingobium. The sequence goes on from JBJTLW010000008.1 coordinate 27,612, forward strand.
GCAACCACGCCCAGCATCACCGTCCATGCGCGCAGGGCATTGCGAGTGGCAAGGACCGAGCAGGAATGAAGCAGCGCGGTTGCCGCCAGCCACGGCATCAGCGATGCGTTTTCAACCGGATCCCAGAACCACCAGCCGCCCCAGCCCAGTTCGTAATAGGCCCAATAGGAACCGGCGGTGATGCCCAGTGTCAGGAAAATCCACGCCCCCAGCACCCAGGGTCGCATGGCGCGGGCAAAGGCCGGCGAAACCTCGCGCGTCAGAAGGGCACCGATGGCGAAGGAAAAGGCGATCGAAAGGCCGACGTAGCCGATGTAGAGCGTGGGCGGATGAAACGCGAGGCCCGGATCCTGCAACAGCGGATTCAGCCCTTTGCCTTCGGCTTCCGGTGCCATGCGGACAAAGGGGTTCGAGGCGAACAGCAGGAAGGCATAGAACCCAAGGCTGACAAAGGCCTGCCCCGCCAATGTGGCCAGCATGGTCCGTTCCGGCAGGCGGCGTTCCACCAGCGCCACGAAGCCGCCAGCTAGCCCCATCACCGTCACCCACAGCAGCATCGAGCCTTCGTGATTGCCCCATGCGCCGGCGATCTTGAACAGCATGGGCTTGGCCGAATGGGAATTCTGATAGACCAGCTTTACCGACAGATCGGTCTGCGCGAAGACGACGATCAGCGCAGCAAATGACGCCAGCCCCAGCACGCCCTGCACCACTGCAACCGGCCGGACCAGGGCGCTCAGCGCCGGCGCCCGGCCCGCAACGCCGAGTCCGCCAACGGCCAGTTGCAAAGCTGCAAGCGCAGCGGCGAGCCACAGGGCAGCAAGGCCGAATTCCGGCGTCACTTGGTTTCTTCTACCGCCTGGCGCGCTTGCGCTTCGGTCATGTCCTTCATTTCGCGCGGCACGTATTTCTCGTCATGCTTGGCCAGCAGGTTATCGGCAACGAAAACACCGTCCGCGCCCAGCTTGCCCTCTGCAACAACGCCCGATCCTTCCTTGAACAGGTCCGGCACGATGCCCTTGAAGCGCACCGGGATGCGGGCCTTGGTATCGTTAACCACGAAAGCGATGGTCACCCCGTCAGCCTCGCGCTTGTAGCTGCCGGCTTCGACCATGCCGCCCAGCCGAACCGCACGATCGGGCGCGGGGCGGTTTGCCGCCATGTCAGCGGGCAGATAGAAGTACGAGGCATTGCTGCGCAGGCCCCAGATCGCCAGCAGGGCCGCGCCGATCAGCGCTACCATGGCAAGCAGCACGAGGACGAGCCGTTGATGCTTTGGCTTGACGGCGGAATTCATTTGTCACGACTCCGATCACGGCGGGCTTCGGCCTTGCGCATCGATAACCAGGCCCAGGCGGCAAGCACCAGCGTGGCCCCCACGCCGATGGCATAGGCCGCGATCACAAACGTCCAGTGGTTGAGCTGTTCCTGCATCAGTCCGCCGCCCCTCAATCCTCTGCCATGGCCTTGCGCCGCAAGCGCGCCTGGGCCTGCATGTCCGCCAGGATCGCGCGCATCCGCGCCAGCACGACCCCGCCGAAAATCAGGGAGAAGCCAAAGGTGGAAACCAGCAGGGGGACAAGAAATTCCGCCGCCATCGCAGACTTGCCCATCGATATGCTGGGCGGTTGGTGCAGGCTGTTCCACCATAGCACCGAATAGTGGATCACCGGGATGTTGACCGCGCCGACCAGCCCGAAAATCGCCGGAATGCGCGATGATCCCTGCCCGTCCTGCTGCGCGGCGGAAGACAGTGCCATATAGCCCAGATAGAGGAACAGCAGCACCAGCATCGAGGTCAGCCGGCCATCCCAGACCCACCAGGTGCCCCAGGCCGGCCGGCCCCAGAGCGATCCGGTGACGAGGCATATCCCTGCGAATACGGCCCCAGGCGCGGCGGTCGCCCGTGCGGCGATGCTGGCGAGCGGATGGCGCCAGACAATCTCCGCCAGACTAGCGATGGCGATTGCCGTCCAGCCGCCCATGCCGAGCCAGGCGGTGGGCACATGGAGATAGAGGATGCGCACGGAATCGCCTTGCAATGCATCGGCGGGCGCCTTGAACAGGCCCCATGCCATCGCCGCTCCGGACAGGATAAGTCCGCCAAACAGCAACAGCGGCGCAAGCCACCGCGCAAGGCGCAGGAAACGGGCAGGATTTGCAAAGCCGTGCATTTGTCAGCGCTCAGATTTTCGGGCCATTTGGCAGGCCGAAGCGCAGTCGGCAAGCACTACCTTGTAACATGCGTGCGACATTGCCGATGGCACCGCCCGCTCCCTTGCCGGCGCCGACAGACCGGCCGTAAAACCCCGGCCAGGCCCGCGTCCGTCACGCGGGGATCAGCCCCGCCCGATCAG
>JBJTLW010000009.1:0-3878 GCA_046063225.1 Novosphingobium sp.
CCCACCCGACCTCCCATAGGGTACGATGTCCGGGAGGTCGGGTGGGGGCGCGGGCTGGTGATGCACCGGAATTCGCTCTTCTGCGAATTCCGTTAGGAAATCGCGAGGAATGATGGCGCAAGCCTCACCCATGATCGGACAGAACCAGCCGGGCCCGCGCGATGCGTGGTACTGGTTTGCCGTGCTGATGGCGATGGTCGCCACGCTGCCGCCGCTGATCACCAATTACCCGATGATGACCGACTATCCGGCGCATCTGGCCCGCTGGCATGTGATGCTGGAACACGGCAGCAATCCGGTGCTCGATTCCTATTACGGCTTCCGCTGGGCCTGGTCGGGCAACCTTGGCGCAGATCTGCTGATCTTCCCGCTCGCGGCGCTGTTCGGCGTGGAAACCGGCGGCAAGATCATCCTGATCGCCATTCCGCTGCTGACCGGGCTCGGCCTGATCAGCGTGGAGCGCGCGCTGCGCGGGCGCGTGGGCATCGGATCGCTGCTCGCCATGGGGACGATCTGGTCGCCCTCGCTGCTGATGGGCTTCATGAACTTCACGCTCAGCCTGGCGCTGGTGCTGTTCGCCTTCGCCTTCTGGGTGCGCAGCGAAGGGCGCAAGTGGCGCGAGACGGTGTTCGTGCCGATCGGCCTGCTGATCTGGCTGTGCCACCAGTCCGGCTGGGGCGTGCTGGGCGTCATGGTCTTCGCCTATGAATGCCACCGCCTCCACGCGCTGGGCAAACCGCGATTCGAAGCGATCTGGCGCGCGGTCATCACCACCGTTCCGCTGTGGCTGCCGATCCTGCCGACCGTGCTGGCCGGGCATCAGGCGCCGGGATCGTTCAGCTATGGCCGGCGGGCGCTGTGGTCGAAGTGGATCTTCTGGAAAACCGCGCTGCGCGATCAGCACGGCTATCTCGATATCGCCACGGTCTGCCTGTTCGTCGCCCTGCCGTTGATTGCCCTGTTCACCCGCAAGCTCGACGGGCGACTGGCCTGGTCCGCGCTGCTGCTCGCGCTGCTGGCACTTGTCGTGCCGCGCCATCTGGGTGGCGGCGACTATGCCGATTACCGGCTGGTGGCGGTGGCGATCATGCTGGGCCTCCTGTCCATCGACCTGCGCCCATCGGCCTTTTCGATGGCGCTGGCGTCCGGCCCGTTCCTGCTGCGCATTCTGGTGACCACCGTGGCGTGGAAAAGCCATTCGCTCGCCACGGCAGAAATGCTGCGCGCGCTCGATCACATCCCGCGCGGCGCGAAGGTGGCCTACGCCTTCGAGGAAATCACCGGGCTATGGCCGATCCCGCCCAATGGGCATCTGGGGTCCTATGCCACGGTGCGGCGCGATGCGCTGGTCAATTGCCAGTTCGCCATTCCGGGCGTTCACATGCTGCAGGTGAAGGCGCCCGGCTGGACCTTTGCCGATCCGTCGCAGCGCTATCTGCTGCGAGCCTGGCAGCGCGTGGACCTCAAGAATTTCGCCCCCGCTGCCAAGGCCGATTTCCTGTGGTACTATGGCGCGCGGCCGCCAATCGGCATGCCTGAGGGGGCAGAGGTGATTTTCCGGACGAAGCACAGTTTCCTGGCGCGGATGCACCATGCGGCAGCGCCCGATGCGGCAGCGGTGCCGCCCGCCAAGGCAGCCCCCGCGCAATGACGCAGCCCGCGTCGGCGCGTCCGTTTTCCAACCCGGCGGCGCGCAGCGATGCCGTGCTTGCCCTCCTGCTGGCCCTGCTAGCCGCGCTGCCCGCGCTTCTGGCGCGCTATCCGCAGATGGCGGACTATCCGGCCCATCTGGCGCGCTGGCACGTCATGCGCGACCTGGCGGACAATCCGGTGCTGCAACAGGCCTACCAGTTCCGCTGGGCGTGGAGCGGCAATCTGGGCGTCGACCTGCTGATCCAGCCGCTGGCCGCGCTGTTCGGGCTTGAGGCGGCGGGGCGGATCGTGGTCATCGCGCTGCCGATGCTGGTCGTCTTGGGCCTGTTTGCCGTGGAGCGCGCGCTCGGGCGGCGGCCCGGCGTCGGCACCATGCTGGCGATGATGACCGTCTGGTCACCGGCCCTGCTGCTCGGCTTCGTCAACTTCACCCTGTCGGTGGCGCTGGCGCTGTTCGGCTTTGCCCTGTGGGTGAAGGGGCAGGGTGCGCGCTGGCGCGCCTGGGTGATGGTGCCGCTGTCGGTGATCGTCTGGCTGTGCCACCTGTCGGGCTGGGGGCTGCTGGGGGTGATGGTCTTCGGCTATGAACTGGCCGAGCGCCGCAACCCGCTGCGCGCCGCCATCGCCACCTGGCCGCTGTGGCTGCCGCTGGCGCTGACCCTGCTGACGATCAAGCCTTCTCCCGCTGGATCGGGCTGGGGATCGCCGGTGGTTCTGGTGAAGATCCATTTCTGGTCCATGGCCCTGCGCGACCAGTGGCAGCCGCTGGACCTCGCCTGTGTCGCCCTGCTGATCGCCGCGCCCTTCGTGGCGCTGGGCCGGGGGCGCATCGATCCGCGTCTGGGCTGGGCAGCGGCGGGGCTGGCCCTGCTGGCAACCTTCATGCCGCGCTATCTTGGCGGCGGCGACTATGCCGACTATCGCCTGACCACGCTGGCGCTGATGCTGGGCGCCATGGCGGTGAACTGGCGGCCGCGCTGGCCGGTGATGGCGCTGGCGCTGGTGCCGTTCCTCATCCGCCTGGCGCTGACCACGCAGTTCTGGCTTGCCGGATCTCAGGCGGCAGAGGCGGTCATCGCCGGACTCGACACGCTGCCACGGGGCGCGCGGCTGGCTGTGGCGGTGCGGGCCGAAGACCTCGGCTGGACGCCGCTGCACGACAGTCATCTCGCCGCCTATGCGACCGTCCGCCGCGACGCGCTGACCAACGTGAATTTCGCGATTCCCGGCGTCCACATGCTGGCGCTGCGTGGCGATGCCGGGGCAAAGTCCGACCCGTCGCAGATCATCAACGTCGAACCGGGCGAGGCGGTAGACCTTTCCCGATTCGCCCCCGTCCGCGATGCGCAGTACCTGCTCTATCAGGGCACCATGCCGCCCACCGCGCTGCCGCAAGGCGCACAGGTGATCCATCGCACGGCCGGGTCCATGCTCCTGCGTCTTGCAAAAGCGCCGCCCAGTCGCTAACTGGCCTTCACTTTCCGACATCGGAAGACAATCTGCCCCTCCCGGCACCTAGGCCGGGGCGGCGATGTCCCCTTGGCGGAAGGCAGGTTTTGAAGTGATTGCAGCAAAAGGCACCCGCGCAATGGCAAAGATCAGTCCCGGCGAATTCATCCGCCAGGTCCGCACCGAAGCCGGCAAGGTCGTCTGGCCGACCCGGCAGGAAACCGTCACCACCGCCATTTTCGTGGCGATCATGATGACCATTCTTGCCGTGTTCTTCCTGGGGATCGATTCGATCTTCGGCAAGATCGTCAAATGGCTGCTGTCGCTGGTCTGAGAGAGTAGATAACAATGGCCCGCTGGTACATCATTCACGCCTATTCCGGCTTCGAGAACAAGGTTCGCGATTCGATCCTGTCGGAAGCCGAACGCATGGGGCTTGAAGCCCTGGTCGAGGCTGTCGAAGTTCCCACCGAAACCATCACCGAGGTCAAGCGCGGCAAGAAGGTTCAGGTCGAACGCAAGGTGATGCCGGGCTACGTCCTCGCCAAGCTGGCGCTGAACGACGATGTCTACCACCTGATCAAGAACACCGCGAAGGTCACTGGCTTCCTTGGCCCCAATGGCAAGCCGCAGCCGATCTCCGATCGTGAAGCCGCCCGTTATTTCGGTGCGCGCGAAGCCGCTGCCGCCGAACCGCGCCGCGAAATCAGCGTCGATTACGAAATCGGCGATTCGGTCAAGGTGCTCGACGGTCCCTTCGCCTCGTTCAACGGCGT
>JBJTLW010000104.1:0-20844 GCA_046063225.1 Novosphingobium sp.
GCCGGCTCGGGCATGATGTATTCAAGGTAATGGCCCAGCACCGGCACATCGACGAAGCAGCTGGTGATGAAGCCGGGGTTCACGCTCTTGTGCGGCATGGCCCATCCGGCGCGGGCGGTTTCCGCTTCCAGTGCGTCCCACTCGGCCGGACCGGCGATCAGATAGCCAAGGTGGTGATGCTTCATGGCAAAGCCTTCGCCCTGCGGCAGGCGGCCCAGGATGATGTCGCTGCCGGGGCCGCTTGCGGTGATCAGTTCGTACATCATGGTGCCTGCCCATGCGAGCAGCACTTGCGTTTCCCCGCCCTGTGGATTCGGGCCGCCGATGGGGGTGAAATGGCGGATGCCCAGGCGTTCCCGCAGCACGCCCTGCGCCTGTTCCAGATCGTTCGTCGCCCAGGCCATCTGGAAGTGTTCGGCGCGCAGCAGCCCCTGTCGGGCATCGAAGCCGGAGCCAGGTCTGTTCAGCAGTGGCGGCCTGTCTGCCATGATCTCTCCCCCGTGACGTGCAGCTAAAAGACCATGGGTCTGCCAGCCATGGCAACCGCTGTTGCGTGAATTGCGACAGGTCTGTCGCATGGCATCGCCGGGGCGGCCTTCATCGGCTTGCCTCTTGACGGAGGGAGGGAAATAAGGCGCGCACGGCGAAACGCATGGGAGGGCGACTTGGCGGCAATGGACATCCTGAACCTTGACGGGCGAACCGCGCTGGTGACGGGCGCGGGCCAGGGTGCAGGTCGCGGCATTGCCCTGATGCTGGCCGATCACGGCGCCGCTGTGGCGGTGAACGACTTCGTTCTCGACCGGGCAGAAGCGGTGGCGGAAGAGATCCGCAGCGCCGGAGGCAGGGCGCTGGCCGTTCAGGCCGACGTATCGGACTATGCCTCGGTCAAGGCGGCGCACGATCAGGCGAGCGCGGCGCTGGGCACGGTTACCCTGCTGGTGAACAACGCTGGAATGGCCGGGCCGACCGACCGCATGGGCCGCTCTCCCGAATTCTGGCAGGCCGATCCCGCCGAATGGCCGCGCTTTTTTGGCACCAACCTCTATGGCGTGATGAACTGCTGCCACGTTGCGCTTCCCGCCATGGTTGAGGCAGGCAAGGGCGGGCGGATCGTTACCATCGTGTCCGATTCCGGGCGGCTGGGGGAACAGCGCCTTGCCGCCTATGCCGCGGCAAAGGCCGGGGCGGCCGGTTTCGTGCGCTCCATCGCCAAGGAAGCGGGGCGCCATGGCATTACCAGCAACGCCGTTTCGCTCTCCACGCTGACCCCGCCGATGAGCGAGGAGCAGCTTGCCGAATTCCTCGAAACGCCGATGTCGAAGGCGCAGCTCAGCCAATACGTCATCCGCCGCTATGGCACGGCGGACGATGTCGCGGCCATGGTGCTGTTCCTCTGCTCCGATGCCGCCAGCTGGATCACCGGCCAGACCTATCCGGTCAATGGCGGCTATTCTTTCACGATCTAGGAAAAGTCATGAACGTCGAAACGATTATCGCAAATGCCCGCGCCGCCACCGGCCTTGAAGATCTGGGCGATCCCGCGCAGCTGGAAGGCCTGCCCGTTCTGGTGAAAGCCTCGAACGAGGAAGCCCGCCTGACAGAGCGCGGCGCGGCCATGTGGGAACAGTCGATCACCCAATACCTCATCAACCGGATGAAGGTGGTGGACTATGCCAAGAAGCATCCCGAGCTGCTGGAAAAGCCGGTCGAAAAGCCCACCTTCGTCTTCGGCCTGCCGCGCACCGGCACGACGTTGACGATCAACCTCTTGTCCGCCGATCCGGCGCGGCGTTGCTACCGCCGGTTCGAAGCGCTTGATTCAATGCCGCCGGTGGGGCCGGACTACAAGGCCGATCCGCGCTATCAGGCGGAACTGGCCAAGGGCGAAATGGCGATGAAATACATGCCGCAGATCGCCGCGATTCACTGGGAAGACGCCGACAGCCCCAGCGAAGACCAGTACGCCATGGCACAATCGTTCTGTTCGCAGATCTATGACAGCCAGGTCCACATCCCCAGCTATCGCGAATGGTTCTTCGCGGCAGACTATGTGCCGGCCTTCCGCTTTCAGAAGCAGATCCTGCAACTGCTGCAGGAAAAGGTCAGCGGCCAGTGGACGCTGAAGAACCCGTGGCACCCGCTGTTCCTTGATGCCTTGACCACCGTCTATCCCGATGCCGAACTGGTGATGACGCACCGCGATCCGGTGGAAGTCGTCGGTTCGGCCTGCTCGCTGCTGAAGGCGGTGCGGCCGATCTATTGCGACACGGTGAAGCCGGGCGAAATTGCCGAATGCCTGCTCGCCACCTTCGATCACATGATTGCGCGGTCCAACGCCTACCGCGACAAGCATGGCGAGGATGCCATCTTCGACATCCAGTACGCCGCTCAGCTGAAAGACCCGATCGGCACCCAGCGCGCGCTCTATGACCGCTTCGGCACGCCGTTCACGCCAGAGGCAGAGGCGGGGATGGAAGCGATGATGGCCTACAACCCCAAGGGCAAGCACGGGAAGCACGAATACACGCTGGAGGAATTCGGCCTCAGTGCGAAGTGGGTGCGCGATCACTTCAAGGAATATACCGATCGCTTCGCGATTCCCGTGAAGGACGTTTGATCCCGGTTTCGTCATTGCGAGGAGCGTAGCGACGCGGCAATCCAGAGCCGTCTTGTATAGTCGCTCTGGATTGCTTCGGCCTTCGGCCTCGCAATGACGAGGGATGGGTAAAAGGAGAGACGACGTGCAGCTTTCCAGCGTAAACCACGCCTTCATCACCGGCGGCGCCAGCGGCATTGGCCTTGGCATTGCCGATGCCCTGATCAAGCGCGGCGTGCGGGTGACGATTGCCGATATCAACGCCGATGCGCTGGCGCAGGTGCTGGCGACGCGCGGCAATGCCTTGCGCGGCGTGCTGCTCGACGTGCGCGACCGCGATGACTGGCAGGCGGCAAAGGCCAGGGCGGAAGAGGTGTTCGGCCCGGTCGACATCCTCGTCAACAATGCCGGCATCGCGCCCGATGGGCTGGAACTCGCCGATTCCGTGCCGGAAAGCTTTGAACGGATCATCGGCATCAACTTCATGGGCGTGTACAACGGCATCGTCACCTTCGGCGCCGGCGTGCGCGAGCGGGGCGGTCATATCCTCAACGTCGCCTCGATGGCCGGCCTGTCGAGCGAGCGGGCCACCACCGGGGCCTATTCCGCCAGCAAGTACGCCGTCGTCTCGCTCAGCGAAACGCTGCGCGTGGAAATGCAGCCGCACGGCGTGGGCGTATCGGTGATGTGCCCGGGACTGGTGATGACCAACCTGCCGGAAAACACCGCGCGCATCGGCGGCAATCTGCGCCCGGGCGGCAAGATGCCGGGCGGGCTTGATCCGGCCGTCGCCGGCGAAATGGCGGCGCGCGGGATCGAGCGGGGGGATTTCTACATCCTCACCTCCTTTGACCGCGTCGAACCGATCCGCCGCCGGTTCGAAGAACAGCTGGCCGCCTTTGCCAAAGGTCCGGACAAAGATCTGGTGGGTTGAAACGCGAAAGGCGAGGCGGCCCGCCGGCCACCTCGCCCCCCGAGGAACCCCGGATTGCCGCTTCAGAACGCGATGGTGAAAGATCCCACCAGCCGCGCCTTGCCCAGATTGCCGAACAGCGCGCCGGCATCGTCGGTATCGTGATAGCGCAGGTCGATCTTGCCGCCCTTGATCACCTCATAGGACGCGCCAAGGTTCCAGGTATTGTAATTGAACCGCCCGTTCACCGTCTGGTGGCCGAAGGCGCCCGACATCGAAAGCTTGTCCGTCACCGGATAGCTTGCCGCCGCTTCGTAATAGGTCGCATCGGCGCCGGTGCCGAAATAGTCCCAGGTGTGCATAACGGTGCCGGTCAGGCCCAGCTTGCCGACCGATGCGGAAAGCGCGCCCTTCACCTCCAGCGTGTCGATATCGGCCGGGGCATCGACATAGCCATAGCGCACGACGCCCAGATCCAGCTTCACCGCCTTGCCCAGCGGCAAAACATACCCGGCCCACAGGTCGTATTCCTGGTTGATCCCGGCGAAGTCGACGTTCTCGGTGCCCGCACCGGCGTAGAAGCCGCCATAGTTTACCTGCGCCGTGGCGAAGACGGCGGCGTGGTTGTCTGACTGGCTGACGCCGCGCCATTCGTAGTTGGTGGAACCGGTCAGGCTGAAGCTGACGGTCGGGCCGTTGGACCCGGCGTCCTGGGCCTGGGCGGCAAGCGGCATGGCGGCACAGGCCAGCGCGGCAATCGATGCAAATTTCTTCATGGCTAATCCCCTGTTGTTGCAAAGGCTCCGCCGACGCCGCCTTCCCGCCGCCGGCGAATCTCGATTTTCTTGGATGGATGGAGTGTGGTTCCCGCCCGGCGCCCGCACTTGGGAGAGGGTGCGATCGGGGTGCCGGGCGGGAAAGGCTCGCCGCTACAGTGCGACCGGAAGGGCTCTTAGAAGAAGCCGAGTTTCTTCGGGCTGTAGCTGACGAGCAGGTTCTTGGTCTGCTGGTAGTGTTCCAGCATCATCTTGTGCGTTTCACGGCCGATGCCCGATTGCTTGTAGCCGCCAAAGGCCGCGTGCGCCGGATAGGCGTGGTAGCAATTGGTCCACACGCGGCCCGCCTCGATCGCGCGGCCAAAGCGGTAGCAGGTGTTGATATCGCGGCTCCACACGCCCGCGCCCAGGCCGAACATGGTGTCGTTGGCGATGGCCAGCGCCTCGTCGGCGTCCTTGAACGTGGTGGTGGACACGACCGGGCCGAAGATCTCCTCCTGGAAGATCCGCATCTTGTTGTGGCCCTTGAACACGGTCGGCTGGATGTAATAGCCGCCCGAAAGATCGCCCGCGAGGCGCGCCGCGCCGCCGCCGATCAGCACTTCGGCGCCTTCGTTGCGGCCGATGTCGAGATAGCGCAGGATCTTTTCCTGCTGTTCGGCCGAGGCCTGCGCGCCGATCATCGTTTCAATGTCGAGCGGGCTGCCCTGCTTGATTGCGGCGACGCGCTTCAGCGCCTTTTCCATGAAGCGGTCATAGATCGATTCCTGGATCAGCGCGCGGCTGGGGCAGGTGCAGACCTCGCCCTGGTTGAGCGCGAACATGACGAAGCCTTCCACCGCCTTGTCGAAGAAATCGTCGTCTTCGTTGCACACGTCGGCAAAGAAGATGTTGGGGCTCTTGCCGCCCAGTTCCAGCGTTACCGGGATCAGGTTTTCGCTGGCATAGCCGGCAATCAGCTTGCCGGTGCTGGTTTCGCCGGTGAAGGCGATCTTGGCGATGCGGCGCGACGAGGCGAGCGGCTTGCCCGCTTCAAGGCCGAAGCCGTTGACCACGTTGAGCACGCCGGCGGGCAGCAGATCGGCGATCAAGTCCATCAGCACCATGATCGATGCCGGGGTCTGCTCGGCCGGTTTCAGCACCACGCAGTTGCCCGCGGCGAGGGCCGGGGCAACCTTCCACGCGGCCATCAGGATCGGGAAGTTCCACGGAATGATCTGGCCGACCACGCCCAGCGGTTCGTGGATGTGATAGGCCATCGTGTCATGGTCGATCTCGCCGATGGAGCCTTCCTGCGCGCGCACGCAGCCGGCGAAATAGCGGAAGTGATCGATCGCCAGCGGAATGTCGGCGGCCAGCGTTTCGCGGATCGGCTTGCCGTTGTCCCAGGTTTCGGCCAGCGCCAGCTTTTCGAGGTTCGCCTCCATACGATCGGCAATGCGATAGAGGATCAGCGACCGTTCCGCCGGGCTGGTGCGGCCCCAGGCGGTCTTCGCGGCATGGGCGGCATCGAGCGCCAGTTCGATATCGTCAGCGTCCGACCGGGCGACCTTGCACACCGGCTTGCCAGTGATCGGTGAGACGTTGTCGAAATAGCGGCCCGCGCGCGGGGCCACCCATTTGCCACCGATGAAATTGTCATATGTGCCGGCGAACGGGGCCAGCAGGGTCGGCCTTTCGGCTACCATCGTATCCATGGGTCAATCCTCTCAACACCGGCCGGGCATTGGCGCCCGGCCTTGTCAGGATTGGTGTCAGGACCGTGTCGCGAAAGGGAGGGGGTGGGAAAGGCCGAAGGGGGGCAGGTGTATCGTCTGCGAGACAGGGCGCAGGATTTTACCGCCTCAATTGCCGGCCATCATCCCGGCGCGCTCCATGCGGCGATACATGGTGGCCCGGCCGATGCCGAGTTCGCGCGCCGCGCGGGCGACATTGCCGCCCGACCGGGCGAGCGCCTGGCGCAGGACGGCCCTTTCGCTATCCTCGAACCTTGGCGCATGTGCCGTGCCGCCCAGCAGATCGCCCAGCGGAAGCGCATCGATGCGGCCCGCGCCGAGCGCGTATTGCAGCCGCGCCGCGCGGGTGGCGCCGATCACCAGATCATCGCGGTCAACCGCCAGCAGGGCCGATGCGCGGCCGGTCTGGTCCGGAGCGTGGACGATGCGGGCGTGGGAAAAGCGGTTGCAGAAGAAGGCGCGTTCGATCTGGCGGGCGGCGTCCTGTACCAGCGCGGCGATCATCACCGCCATCGCCTCGCCATGATCGGCGCGGCAGGACGAGACATCGAGCGCGGCGACCAGCCGGCCCTCGGGATCGAACACGGGCGCATCCATGCAGGACACGCCGACATTGCGGCTGGCAAAATGATCGCCGCGGTGGATCGTCACGGCGCGGCCTTCGACGAGGCAGGTGCCGATGCCGTTGGTGCCTTCGGCGGCCTCGCTCCATTCGGCCCCGGCGATCAGGCCGATGGCTTCGAACAGCGCGGCGTCGGCCTCGCCCGAACGGGTTTCCAGGATCACGCCGTCGAGATCGGACAAGACCACCGCGCAGCCCGAACGGCCGACCGAGCCGGACAGGGTATCGAGCACGGGGCTCGCCGCCGCGATCAGTTCGCCATTGGCTTCGCGCAGCCGGGCGAGCGAGGATCCGTCAAAGCGGTTGCCGCGCAGGCCGCTCGCCGGATCGAGCCCGTGGTGCAGGGCGGAACGGCACCAGCTTGCCGCGAGCGAGGATGTTGCGGCGGCATTGCCCGATTGCACCGTGCTGAGAACGATATCGCTGTGTCTGACATGCTGCGCCATGGCGCTGTCCTCTCCATCGGTGCCTGTCGCACCTTGTGGTTTGTCCCGCATGGCATCCTCGTTCGCGGCCGGGAATGGTCAAGCCGTGGCCATAGCAGAGATCAGCCGGGGTGTCTCGATATTGAGACACATTGCGGTGCGTGAAGGCTAGTCCAGCAGCCAGCGCTGCCGGAAGCCTTCCTGCCGCAGGGCCAGCTGCGCCTGCCGTCCATCGGCATCAATGCGGCGCACGCCGCCGATCCTGCCGAGTTCGGCCTCAAGATCGCCCATGCGGACCGATGCAACCGTCATCCACGGATCGTCGTGCGCGCCGTCGCTGTTGAAAGCCTGCCAGCGCTTGCCGAGGATCGTGCGGCGCAGCCCGCCGGTGTCGAGCCAGTTGTGGACGCCCGGATCTTCATGCGCGACGACGAAAGTGAAGGTGCCGTCCTCGTCGGCGGCCATCTGCTCCATGTTGAAGCTGGACGTGCGCGCCCAGTATTCGATCGACATGTGGAAGCCGTCGGTCAGCGTTATGTTGCGAAAGCCGGCCCCGGCGTGGTTGCAGCGCACGATCAGAGCCTCTCCGGGAGCGAGATCGAGGTTGCCCTTGGTGCCCCACTGTGTCGCCATGCCGCCAAAGGCGCCGGATGACATCGGCGGGCGCAGCTGGTTGGGCGGCTGTCCGGCGCCGGAGCGGGTGCAGTAATAGGTGTAGTAGACCCCCTCCACGGCGATCCGTGCGCAGTGCCGGGCCATGTCCTCATCGCTGCGCGGCGGCAGGGCGGGGCCAATGCGCTCGACCGCCAGCGCGTTGGCGCTCTGCCCGATCCAGTCGCCCAGCGCATCGCGGACCATCAGGAATTCGGAGCCGGGTAGTGTCTGGATATGGTTGCGGCGGCCTTCTGCCGGGCTGTCGTCCAGCGTGATCACAAAGGACCCGTCCGCTTCGATGTCCATGTCCAGACTGTCCAGCAGGGCAAGCGTGACAGGCGCGGCGGTACTGTCCGCCATCAGCGACCAGTTGACGCTTGGCGGCCGGGCGCAGGTCGCGACGCCGATGATACGATAGCGCTTGCCATGCCGGATCGGGATCGTGCGATAGACGAAATCCGGGCTGTCGCCCGCCCAGCGCGAACCCGGCACGCGCCGCCCGGCCCAGTGGCGCGCCGGAGCCATGAAGGCGGCAACCTCTGGCCGGGCAGGGTCCCCGTTCGCCGCGCGCATGGCGTGGTGGAACAGGTATTCCTCGATCATGTTGTCGAACCGGTCGGCCTGATCGCGCGATGGCCATGCCGATACGTTCTGCCACAGCATGGTCACCGCCATGCGCGCACGGGCCATCTCCGGCCGCTCGAGCAGGGCCAGGGCGCGATCCTCGATCGCCTGCTGGGCGGGGTTGGCAAGCGGGCTGGCCATCGCTCAGTTTAGCCCGAAGCGGGCGCTGTATTCGGCGAACAGCGATTCCACCCAGGCCCGGTCCAGCCCGAAGGCTTCGTAGGTGTAGGGATACTTGCCATAGCGGTCGGACGCGTTTTCCGGATCGTCCAGCCAGCCGCGCATGGCCGCCTGCGCGGCATCGGTGAAGGGCTCGCCCAGCCGGTCATAGACCCTGCCGACCGCCGCCAGCGGATCGCGGGCAATGTCGCGGAAGGCCATGTGCATCACCCGCGGATCGTCGATCAGGTCGCTGGCGATCAGCGCATCGACCGCAGCCTTCATGCCCATGACGTGGGCCTTGGCCTGGCTGGCCCAGTCCACCGCCTCGCCCCGGATCGCGTCATAGGTGGCGGCGCGGATGGCGACGTTGCTGGCATAGATCTCGCCAATCGGCCGGTGCGCCCAGATGCACAGGGCATCGGGATAGGTATCGAGCAGGGCGCGCAGGTTCATCTGGTGGCTGGGGCCCTTGCAAACCCAGCGCGTCTTGCCGGTGTTCCACTGCAGGTGCTGCAACATCTGCCGGTGAAAGGCGAAGGCCCCGGCCGGATCGCTGCCGAGCATGGTCATCCCCGGTTCCAGCCCGCGAAAGCGATAGAAATGGTAGGGATAGGCGCTGCGCAGATCGAGCGCGAACAGCTCCTCATCCTCGATCAGCTGGAGCGCGCCCTTGTCGATATAGGGATGCAGCGGCTTTTGCGCCGGGCAGAAATCGGACCAGGCCTCCACCTGCCGCTGGGCATAGGCCATGCGACCCGAAACCACCGGCCCGGCGCCGGGCGGAGGCGAGGGCGAATACATGTGCCACGATCGCGGCGACAGCGCCTGCGGGTCTTCGGCGAGCAGCGAATGCAGCAGCGTGGTGCCCGAGCGGGCAAAGCCGATGATGAACACCGGGCGCGTGATCGGCTCACCGGCGATGGCGGGAAAGCGCGTGCGATCAAGCTGGATCAGCAGGCGGTTGACCAGAACCCGCAGCATTTGGTCCTCGACGGCGCGCAGGTCTGCCGCATCGAGCGGGCCGGCAGCGTTGATCCGGCTAGCTAGCAGATCCACCCGGCCGCGCAGTTCGTCTCCGCACAGGCCAAAGGCACCGCTTTCGCGTTCGGCCCGCGCGACGATCCGGCCCGTATCGACGTATCCTGCCGCATCGCCCATCGCCCAGCCTCTCCCGCCTTCGTGTTGAACGCCCATGGTGCGACCTGCGGGGCGGGCGGGCAAGCCCGGTGCATCGTATGCGCGATGACCGTGCCGCCTCAGGCTGGTTTTGCTGCGCGCGGCGACGCTTGCCAGTTGCGCGGGTCAAATCGCGCTATACAACCGCTCAGCAAGGCATAGCCGCACTTTCGGGAGAATTCAGATGGCCGACCAGAGGCAGGTTCCGTTCAAGATCACGGAGCCCGACCGCATCCCCTCCAAGCGCTATTACGACGAGGATTTCTACAAGGCCGAGGTGGAGCACCTGTGGCCGCACGTCTGGCAGATGGCCTGCCGGCTCGAACTGATCCCCGAAGTGGGCGACTGGGTCGAGTACGAAAACCTTGGCAAGTCGGTCATCGTCGTGCGCACCAAGGACGGGGTGAAGGCCTATCACAACGCCTGCCGCCACCGCGGCGTGCCGCTGAACGATGGCCAGACCCACGGCAACTGCAAGGGCAAGGGCTTCATCTGCCCGTTCCATGGCTGGCGCTGGAACATGGATGGTGAAAACACCTTCGTCTATGGCCGCCACCTGTTTGAGGAGCGCCAGCTCGATCAGGCCGATCTGGCGCTGAAGCCCTGCCGCGTGGAACTGGCCGGCGGCTGCGCCTTCATCAACCACGATGACAACGCGCCCTCGCTGGCCGAAAGCCTCGGCCCGGTGATGAAGGCGCTCGATGCCCACGGCATGAGCAACCTGCGCTCCGAATGGTGGGTCGGCACGGTGCTGCCGGCCAACTGGAAGGTGGCGATGGAAGCCTTCATGGAAGGCTATCACGTGATGCGCACCCACCCGCAGCTGCAACGCACCGCGCCCGCGCTCTACAATTCGATGTACGGCTTCGACACCGGCGGCATCGGCGTGCCGATCAACCCGGACATGAGCGTGCGGGACAATATTGCCTCGCAGATCGAGCACATGGCGCTGCTCAGCGAAGGCATGAACGGCATGGTCGACAAGCGCGAGGTGGAAATTGCCCGGCCGCTGATCGACGCACCCTACCCCGAAGATCCCGCGCAGGCGGTGATGATGTTCTTTGGCATGGTCAACGATCAGGTCCACAAGCAGCTGGGTGCCAAGGGCGTGCCGGTGCCGGACCTTAACGCCGTGGCCGTGTCCGATCCGGTGAACGCGGTGGAATTCCTGTTCCCGCACTATTTCCTGCTGCCGATGTTCTCGGCCATGTCGAGCTATCGCATCCGCCCGTTGGGGCCGGAAAGCTGCCTGTTCGAACTCTGGGCACTGGCGCCCTTCGCCCCGGGCGAGGAGCCCGAAGTGCCCAGGGAAATGACCCTGCTGCCTTACGACAGCCAGGAATTCCCGCCGATCCCGCGGCAGGACTATTCGAACATCCCGATCCAGCAGAAGGGCATGCACGCCGGCGGTTTCGACTTCATGCGCCTCAGCTTCGACAAGGAAGGCCTGATCAGCAACTACCAGCGGATCATCGACGGCTACCTTGCCGGTGCCGACCCGCACAAGCTGGCGCAGGCGATCACCACCCTTCAGGGCAATTTCGACGGCAAGTTCTTCGAATACGATTTCTGATCGGAAAGCGAAGCGGCGGGACGGTCAGTCGGCCTTCCCGTCGCCTTCCACGCCCGCGCCGTACTTGTAATCCAGATAGCGCGTGCGGATCGCCAGGTTGTCGATCGCGCCGCTCGCCAGCTGGCGGGTGACCGAATCGATCTCGTTGCTGATCAGGCCCAGCGATTCCATGAACTGCTTGTTGGGGTTTGATCCGCCGCGCTCTTCATAGCGCAGGTGTTCGGGGATTTTGCGATAGCCATCGACCACGCCCGGCAGGTCTTCGCCCACCAGCTTGCGCACGCTGGCTACGGCCGGATGCAGCGGATCGACATCCTTCAGTTGCATCCCCAGGCCATCAAGCTGAAGGCCGATGGTGTTGACCAGCTTTACCGCCGGCGGGGGCAGGGCCGGGCGCTGGCGTTCCAGCCACATTTCGGTCCGCCCGACCATGGTCTTCACGTCGCCCTCGGCCAGATTTTCCAGCGTCGGCGCCTTCATCTTGGGGTAGGAGGCCAGCACGCCGAACGCCACGACAGACAGCAGCACGGTCGCCACCAGGCCCAGCAGGCCGATCGGCGTGACGAACAGGCTGATCAGCGAGGACGCCAGCCAGATGCCGGCGACCGCCAGCAGGATGCGGCCCAGCTTCTTGGCCAGGTGGTTCCATTTCAGCCGCGCCGATTGCCGCCCGATGGAGCCCGTGCGCCGCCCGCCTGCGCGCTGGTGCGCCAAGCTCTGGCCCGCGGCCCGGATGATGGCATCGCTGTTGTGTGCGGGGGAAGCCATCAGATCCTCTCCATTTTCACGCAGTGCAAATGGGGAGGTGGCGCGCCCGCAGGGCGTGACGGAGGGGTATCGGCGCTTGCCAACAGGCGCATGCGATTGACGAGAGGTCGATACCCCTCCGTCAGTCGCTTCGCGCCTGCCACCTCCCCATTTGTGCTGCGCAAAAATGGAGAGGAACCTTGACCTGCCATCTCAGCCCTCCAGGCTCAGAATGCTGGGGCCTTCGACCGACTTCGCCGCCTGTGCCGCGCCTTCGGCCCGCGCAATGTAGCCCTTGGACTTTTCGACTTCGCTGGTAAGCGTCGTCACCGTCTGCTTCATCGATTCCAGCGCCTTCACCTTGAAGGTGTCGATGTTGTCCATCGTGTCATAGATGTTCTGGAAGGCGCGTTGCAGCGTTTCCATCGGGATGGTGGAGCTGGCGGCCTGTTCGTGGATCTTCGCGGTCTGCTCTTTCAGCAGGTTGCCGGTGGAATCGATGATGTTGGCGGTAGTCTCGTTCAGCGCGGTGATCTGTTGCAGGACAAGGCGCTGGTTGGTCATCGCCTGGGCCACGGTCACCGCCGTGCGCAGCGCGCCGACGGTGGTGGTGCTGGCGCGATCGACGCCCTTCACCAGTTCGACGTTGTTCTTCTTGACCAGATCGAGCGCGAGATAGCCCTGCACGGTCACCGCCATCTGCGTCAGCAGATCCTGCGTGCGCTGGCGGGTATAGAACAGCGCGGTTTCGCGGATTGCCTTGGCCTTGGCCGGATCGGTGTGATCAAGATCGTTGGCGGCGTCTTCCAGCTTCTGGTCGAGCGTGCGGGCGATGTGGATCATCTGTTCCAGATTGCCCATCGCCTCCCACAGCTTGGTGCGCTCGACGTCGATGGCGGCGTTGTCCATCAGCAGTTCGTCCTTGCCCGAGGCAAGGTGGCCGAGCACCGACTGGATGTGCGTCTGCGCCGACTGGTAGGAATTGAAATAGCGCTTCATCGAATTGCCGAAGGGGATGATGCCCAGGATCTTGCGGCCCGTCGAAAGCTTGCCGTTTTTGCCCGGATCAAGCTCTTCCACGGTGCGGCGCAGTTCGGCCAGGTTGGCGCCAACGCCCGAATCCTTGTCCATCGCGCGAACCGGGCGGTCGAGAAAGCGGTTGGCCATGCCGGCGGCCGCGGCAATTTCCTTGCGCCCCATCGAGGTCAACTGGTCGATCCGCTGGCCGAATTCGGGGCTGTTGGCATCCTGCGCAACCAGATCGGCGACGAAGGCATCGGCCTTGGCTTCCAGCGCGGACTTCTTTTCGGCGTTGACCGGGACCAGGCCCGATGCCTTTTCCGGCGCCACAACGGGGACCGGATCGGGCGGGGTAAGCTCGATCACCGGTTCGGCGGTTGCGGTGGGCGTGGTGGCCATGGTCAGTCGTATTCCCTTGCAGATGCGATGCCGCCAACATGGGTCCAACCGGCGCGCAGTTCAAGCTGTATTATGCACGCATGACACATCGCAACGAAAAAGGCCGATTTCTGGCGCTTGCAGAACGGCACAAAGCGATTAGCAAGGGCGCGATGACCCGCCGTTACGCTGCCCCGTTTCGCCTCACCCTTGCGGCTGTGCTTGCCTTCGGGCTGGCACAACCCGCGCTTGCCGCCGCGCCGACGCAGGACGCCTTCGTTTCCGCCATGATCGAGCGCGTGGGCAAGGCCTTGCCCGGCCGGACCGTCTCGTCCGACCCGGTCGACCGGCTCAAGCTGATCGTCGCCAAGCGCGGCGATGATGAGGAACAGTCGATCTTTCTCGACCGCGTCTGGCGCTATTGTCAGCAGGCCAGCGCCGGCGAATGCCGCGACATGCAGGCCGAATTCATCGCCAACATGGCGGCCCCGCGGCCCAAGCCGACGGCACGTTCGCTGCGCTTCATCGTGCGCGATGCCGCCTATGTGGAATCGATCCGGGCCATGGGGGCGCAGGGCGCGCGCAAGGGCGAGCAGACCATCTATACGCGGCCCATCGGCGATGACCTGTACATGGTTCTGGCATCGGATTCGAAGGAAACGGTGGCCATCGTCAACACGGCCATGCTGAAAGAGATCGGCCTGTCGGAAGCCGACGCCTGGCTGATCGCCGTGCCGCAGACCCGCTCGATCCTGCCCAAGCTGGCCGACGCATCGGCGCTGACCAAGCAGTGGCATGCCTATCAGGGGCAAGCCTATCTCGGTTCGATCATGGGGCTGACCGATGACTGGAGCGAGCTGTCAGCACAGATGGGGCCAGACCTGTTCGCCACGGCCGTGTCCGACCAGTTCTTCGTTGCCGGCAAGGTCGAAAGCGGTGAGCCGCTGGCGAAGCTGCTGCGCGGGGCGGAGAACGATTGCAAGGCGGCGCAGCGCTGCATTTCCCCGCATGTCTATCGGTTCCGCGAAGGCCGCTGGGTCGTCGCGCAGTAGGCCTCAGCCGCCGAACCAGCGGCGCAGGCGGCTCTTGCGCACCGGCGGCGGCGTCGCTTCGGCCACGCGCAGCAGGTAATTTGCCAGAACCGTCGCCTGCTGCGCGGTCATCACGACGTGAAAGGTCTCGACCTCGCCCTTGGCGAGATGCCCGGCGGCCAGCTTTGTCTGCAACTGCAAGTCGAACTTGCCGTTGATGGCGGCGTGCTTCCAGCCCACGAGCACGCCATAGGTGTCCCGATCGACATCATCCGCCAGCAATGTGGCCATAGCACCTCTCCCTCCATGGCGAGGTTACACATGCAAAGCATCGCCGCCAAGATGCCGGAGTGCTTGGACAAGGGACGATCCTGTCCTAGCGTGACACGGACACGGGAGAGAATGGGCTATGGCCATCGGGGCACGAACCGCACGCGAAGAATGGGCGCAAGGCTGGACGGTGATCTTCGCCGCCTCGGTCGGTTTTTCGCTGTTTTCGGTCATGCTTTCCGCCGCCGGCATCTTCATGCAGCCGCTGGGCGACGAATTCGGCTGGAACAAGACGACGCTGTCGATGGGCCTGTCGATCGCCACGCTGGTCAGCGCGATCATCTCGCCGTTCTTCGGCATCCTGATCGACCGCTATGGTTCGCGGCGGCTCGCGCTGCCGGGCATCGTCCTGACCACGCTGGGCATGGCAAGCTTCGGCCTGATGAACGGGTCGATCGCCGTGTGGGTGGGGCTGTGGATTGTCTTCGGCATGATCCTGGTGACGATCAAGAGCACGGTCTGGGCCGCGGCCGTGGCGCACCGTTTCACCCATTCCCGCGGGCTCGCGCTGGGGCTGGTGATTGCCGGCACGGCAGTCTCGCAGGGCACGGTGCCGATGCTGGGCAACTGGCTGATCGAAAACTACGGCTGGCGGCAGGCCTATATCTGGCTGGCGCTGGGCTGGGGGTCGGGCACGTTCGTGATCTGCTACTTCCTGTTCAAGGACGGCTTCGCCAAGGCCGGAACCCTCACGGCCCAGCAGGAAGCCGATGCCGCCACCGCGCGCCTTGCCGTGCCGGGGCTGAGCGTGGCGGAGGCTATCCGCAGT
This sequence comes from Novosphingobium sp., assembly GCA_046063225.1. Classification (GTDB taxonomy): domain Bacteria; phylum Pseudomonadota; class Alphaproteobacteria; order Sphingomonadales; family Sphingomonadaceae; genus Novosphingobium. The sequence goes on from JBJTLW010000104.1 coordinate 15,536, forward strand.
CCGGCGCTGTGGATGATCCTGGTATCGTCCTTCATCGTCATGGCCGTGACGCAGGGCTTTTCCGTCCACCTTTTCCCGATCCTGACCGAAAGCGGTCTTTCCCGCACACTGGCGGCAGAGTTGATGATCGTATCCGCCGTGGCGGCGGTCATTGGCAAGCTGGTCACCGGGTGGCTGCTCGACCGGTATCGGCCGAACTGGGTGGGCGGACTGACGCTGGCCGCCTGCGCACTTGCCTTCGCGCCGCTGATGGAGGGTGCGCGCTCGATGCCGCTGGTGATCTTTGCGCTTGTCGTCAACGGCTATGCCATCGGCACGAAGACCAACATCACGCTGTTCTTTGCCGCGGAATATGGCGGCATGCGCAACTTCGGAAAGATCTATGGCACCATTTCGGCCATCATCACCTTCGCCACCGCACTCGGCCCGCTGATCGCGGGGCGCATGTACGATACCTCGGGCAGCTACGACAGCTTCCTGATGGTCGGCGTGATCGGCTGCATCATCGGCGGGCTGATGCTCATCGTCCTGCCCAGCGCGCCGCGCTGGAAGTTCGCCGAAGACCAGCTTGCCGAAGACTTCGCCTGACGCGCGGCGTCAGGCTGCCAGCTTGAACGGTTCGATCTCGCCCGAAAGGTAAAGCTTCTTCGCCTTGGCGCGGCTGAGCTTGCCCGAGCTGGTGCGCGGCAGGGTGCGCGGCGGCACCAGTTCCACCACGCAGTTCATGCCGGTGATCGAGCGCACCTTGTCGCGAATCGCGGTGTGCAGCTTCACCCGTTCTTCGGGATCGGAGACGCGGCAGTGGACCAGCACGGCGGGCACTTCCTCGCCATTTTCGCTTTCCACCGCGAAGGCGGCGATATCGCCGTGGTTGAAGCCCGGAAGCTGTTCAACCGCCCATTCGATGTCCTGCGGCCAGTGGTTCTTGCCGTTGATGATGATCATGTCCTTGGCGCGGCCGACAATGAACAGATAGCCGTCCACCATGTAGCCCATGTCGCCGGTATCCAGCCAGCCATCGACCAGGCAGGCCGCCGTCGATTCCGGATCGCGGAAGTACGAATGCATGACCGACGGGCCCTTGCACCACACCTTGCCGATGTGGTGATCGGCCAGAACTTCGTCGTTCTCGCCTCGGATGGCCACTTCCATGTCCTTCACGGCCTTGCCGCAGTTGACGATGGCGCGGTAGCGGGCCGGGCGCGAAAGATCGCGCTTTGTGCCGGACAGGCGCTCTTCTTCCACCAGTTCGACACGGATGCCTTCACCCGGCGGCATCAGCGTCACGGCAAGCGTCGCTTCGGCCAGGCCATAGCTCGGCAGGAAGGCGCTGGCCTTGAACCCGGCTTCGGCAAAGGCGTTGACGAAATTCTGCATCACGTCGGGGCGGATCATGTCGGCGCCATTGCCGGCAATGCGCCATCGCGACAGGTCAAACCGTTCGGCCACGTTGGTCTGGCTCGAAATGCGGCGGGCGCAGATGTCATAGCCGAAGGTGGGCGAATAGGAGCACGAGGTGCCGGGATTGCGGCTGATCAGGTCAAGCCAGGCCAGCGGACGGCGGGCGAAATCCTCGGTCTTGAGGTAATCGACCGAAATCTGGTTGGCGATCAGCGACAGGAAGCAGCCGACCAGTCCCATGTCGTGGTACCAGGGCAGCCAGGAAATGCAGCGGTCGCCAGCGCCCAGCTTCATGCCGTGGCTGTGGCCGGAAAGGTTGTTCAGCAAGGCCTCGTGCGTCACCGCCACGCCGTGCGGGAAGCGGGTGGAGCCGCTCGAATACTGCAGGTAGCAGATGTCATCCGGGTTGGCTTCGGGCAGGGCGCAGTCCGGCGCAGCCTCGGTCGCGAAGTCTTCCCAGGCCTTGCCCTCGCAGCCCTGCCGCGCGGCAGCGGCGCCGGCCATTTCGGCAATTTCGGCAGGATAGAACAGAACCTTGGGATCGGAGCTTTGCAGCTGGACGACCAGCTGTTCGATATAATTGTCCTTGCCGCCGAAGCTGGTGGGCAGCGGCAGCGGCACCGGCCAGGCCCCGGCATAGACCGCGCCGCAGAACAGGGCGGCAAAATCGGCGCCGGTTTCGGCGATGAGGGCAATGCGGTCGCCCGGCTTGATCCCGCGGCCGATCAGGCGGCGTGCGGCGATCAGCGCGTCTTCGCGCAGCTCAGAATAGGGATAGACCCGGGCAAGATTTCCACGGGCATCGTGGAAGTTCATGCCTTTTTTGCCCCGTGCGGCATAGTCGATCGCCTCGCCAAAGGTGCGAAAGTCTGCCAGACGCTGCGGCAGATCATCATCGTTCGGCGTCGGCACCAGGGAGGTGTCGGTCATGCGTGCAAACCCATTTTTTCTTGTGAACCAAGGCAATAGTCCAGACCGCCTATAGGCGAGCCATATGAACCGCGCATTGCCATTGTCCCCCTAAGCTGAATGCGGGCTTCCCCATTCACGAAGGTTTGTGGCACGATTATGGCGAAATGAGGCAGAACCCCCGCCACAGTCCGCGCGAAAGGCGTGCCCCCCGCCCGATCGACGGGGCGCGACTGAACGAGATGGCGCTGGCCTATGTCGCCCGTTTCGCCACCTCCGCGGCCAATCTGGAGGGCTATCTGCGGCGCAAGCTGAAAGAGCGGGGATGGGACGGGGAAGGGCCGCCGCCGGTCGAATCGCTGGTCGAGCGGATGGTTGCGGCGGGCTATGTCGACGATGCCGTCTATGCCCGGGCGAAAAGCGGCAGCCTGATGCGGCGCGGCTATGGCACGCGGCGGATCGATCAGGCGCTGGGCGCGGCGGGGATCGATGCGACGCTGCGTGACGAGGTGCGCGCACCGAAGGCGGAGCAGCGCCGGGCCGCCCTCGCGCTGGCCGAACGCCGCCGTTTCGGCCCTTTTGCCATGCAGGAGCTGGACCGGCCGCTGCGCGACAAGCAACTCGCCGCCATGTTGCGCGCGGGCCACCCCCTCGACATGGCGCGCGAATTGGTCAATGCCCAGACCATTGAAGCGGCTCGCGAATGGGCCGAAACCGACGAGGATTGATGATGCGCGGGTCGACCTTTGCTGTGGTTCTGCTTGCGGCCCTTGCGGCCTGCTCTTCCGGCAAGAGCGAAGGCGCGCAAAGCGCCGCCACCACCAGCCTTGCCTCTGCGCCCAAGCACGCCGTTTCCGGCCTGCCGGTGGTGCCGCTGACGGTAACGTCGCGCGGCGGCAAGCACGCGTTCAAGGTGGAAGTGGCCGCCAGTTCCGAGGAACAGGCCAAGGGGCTGATGTTCCGCACCGAAATGGGCGCGGACGAAGGCATGATATTCCCCATGGATCCGCCGCGCATGGCCTCGTTCTGGATGAAGAACACGGTGATCCCGCTCGACATCATCTATGTCGGCAAGGACCACAGGATCCTCAACATCGCCGCCCAGGCGGTTCCCTATGACACGAAGCCGCTGTTTTCCAACGGTCCGGTCATCGCCGTGCTGGAACTGAACGGCGGCCGCGCAGCGCAGCTGGGGATCGGCCCCGGCGACACGGTGAAGTGGTAAGCCTCCCCCTTGCCGCCAACCCGGCTTGGCGCTAACGCGCGGGGCATGGGAATCCTCGGCAAGATCTTCACCTGGTGGGATGGCGCGACCATCGGCACCTTGCTCAATTCGACGCTCACCGGGCAGCACGTCGGCACGGACGCGCAGGGCAACCGCTATTTCCGCGCGAAGAAGCGCAATCCGGCGGGCCACCCCTTTGCCGGGATGGAGCGCCGCTGGGTGATCTACAACGGCGCCAACGATGCCAGCCGCGTTCCGGCCGAATGGCACGGCTGGCTGCACAATTCCTATGACGCCGTGCCCGAAAGCCACCTGCCTCCGCCGCGCATCTGGGAAGTGGATTACACCCCCAACGCCACGGGCACGTCCTCGGCCTACAAGCCCGCGGGCGCTCTGGACAAGGGCGGCAAGCGCGCCGCCGCCACGGGCGATTACGAAGCCTGGTCGCCGGATGGCGACAATCAGCTCGTGTCGCCCGAGGGGTGATTCGCCGCTTCGGCCTCGTCAAGGCGGCACTGGTTGGCCTTGCCCTTCTGGCGCTGTCCTCCTGCGGCGGGGAACCGCCCGAGGATGTTGACGCCAAGGCCACCGAAATTCCCAAGTCGCTTGCCGGCCCTTCGACCGTGGCTTCGGGCGTTTCCGAAAGCGAATACGGCACGCCGGTAAAGGACCGCGTGGCCACGCTCGGCCTGCTCAACAAGCGCAACAACCTGACGCAGGACATCGTGCTGAAAAGCGGCGAATCGCGCCGCATCGGCAACGTCTTCGTCAAGCTTGCCAGCTGTGAACGCACCGCACCCTGGGAACGCCCCAAGGAAACCGGCGCTTTCGTTCAGGTCTTCGTCGAAGAACGCGAAACGGCGGACAAGCCGCTTGCCTGGCGCAAGGTCTTCTCCGGCTGGCTGTTCAAGAATTCGCCCTCGCTGAACGTCGTCGAGCACCCGGTCTACGACGTGTGGGTGAAGGACTGCAGCATGCGCTTCCCGGGCGAGGAAGAGGATCCGGCCCCGGCCACCTCCTCCAGCAGCGCGCCGAAGCCTTCGGGCAGCGACAGTGCCTCACCAGCGCCAGCACCTTCGCCCAGCGCCAAGCCCTCGCCCAAGCCCTCCGCCACGCCCGAATAAGTCTGCGCGGCCTTCAATAGCTTCAGATAGCGCGCCTGGGTGATCTCCACCGCGCCCATCGATTCGAGGTGCGGCGTCATGAACTGGCAGTCGAGCAGGCTCGCCCCCGCCCGCCGCAGCGCCGCCACCAGCCAGGCCAGTGCGACCTTTGAGGCGTCGGTTGCGCGGCTGAACATCGATTCGCCGCAGAACACCCGGTCGAACCCGACGCCATAGAGCCCACCGACCAGCTGCTCGCCCTGCCAGCACTCGATTGAATGGGCCCGGCCCTGATGATGCAGCGCCAGATAGGTCCGCTCGATTCGCGTGCTGATCCAGGTGCCCTGGGCATCGACGCGCGGCCCGGCACATTCGCGGATAACCCGGTCAAAGGCGGCGTTGCAGGTGACGGTAAAGGTCCCGCGCCGCAGCACCCTGGCGAGGCTGCGCGAGCAGTGGAAACCGTGCAGCGGCAGCACCGCCCGGCGGCGCGGTTCGACCCAGAATACCTCGGGATCATCACGCGAATCCGACATCGGAAACACACCGCTGCGATAGGCCAGCATCAGCATGTCCGGATCGATCGGTAGGGGGGCGGTGGGTGCATGCACGGCAATTCTTTTTATGGACCTTTGCAGATCGCTTGTCATCGGGCAGTGTTGCGACTAGAG
>JBJTLW010000105.1:0-5319 GCA_046063225.1 Novosphingobium sp.
GCGGCTTCGACATCATCCTGGCCCGCGCCTTCACGGCCATAGGCGATGTTGTAGCCGATGGTGTCGTTGAACAGCACCGAATCCTGCGGGACGATGCCCAGCACCCGGCGCACCGATTCCTGCGTCACCTCGCGAATGTCCCGCCCGTCGATCAGAATACGGCCCGACCACGGATCATAGAAGCGGAAGACCAGCCGCGCGATCGTGCTCTTGCCCGCGCCCGACGGGCCGACCACGGCAACCTGCGAGCCGGCCGGAACCTCGAACGACAGGCCGTGCAGGATCGTGCGGTCCTTTTCATAGCCGAACACCACATTGTCGAAGGCAAGGCTGGGGCGCTTCACCACCAGCGCCGGAGCGCCGGGGGCATCGTGCACCTCAACCTCGGTATCGAGCAGCTTGAACATGGCCGCCATGTCGATCAGCCCCTGATTGATCGTGCGATAGACCATGCCCAGCATGTCGAGCGGGCGGAACAGCTGCGTCAGATAGGTCTGGACGAACACCAGCTGGCCGGCGGTGTATTCGCCCTTGGCCCAGCCCCAGACGGTGGCCGCCAGTGCGCCCGCCATCAGCAGGTTGATGACCAGCGCCTGCGCCATGTTCAGAAGGCCAAGGCTGTTGGCGCTGCGGGTGGCGGCATCGGCGAAGGCGCCGGTCGCCTGGGCATAGCGGGCCTGTTCGCGCTTTTCTGCGCCGAAGTATTTGACCGTTTCGTAATTGAGCAGCGAATCGACTGCGCGCGACAGGGCCTGCCCGTCCAGCCGGTTCATCCGTTCGCGCAGGTGATTGCGCCAATCCGTGATCTTGCGCGTCACCCAGATATAAGCCGCGATCGCCAGACCCGTCGATGCCACCAGCGGCCAGCCGAAGTTGAGCTGGAAGATCACGCCGACGATCACCAGCTGGATCACCGTCGGGGCCAGATTGAACAGCATGAAATAGAGCATGGTGTCGATCGACTTGGTGCCGCGCTCGATCGCCTTGGTCACTTCGCCGGTGCGCCGCGCCAGATGGAAGCGCAGCGACAGCCGGTGCAACTGGCCGAATACGCTTTCCGACAGCGAACGGATCGAATCCTGCCCGACGCGTTCGAACACGATGTTGCGCAGGTTGTCGAACGTCACCTGCAGCAGCCGTCCTGCGGCATAGGCCAGCACCGTCAGCATGGCGAAGGTCATCACGCGCGGGCCGGTTATGGTCATCGCATCGACCGCCCATTTCAGGGTATAGGGCAGCACCGTCTGCACCGCGATCGACAGCATGATCAGGATGACCGACACCACGATCCGCCAGCGCAGGCCTGGATTATCGCGCGGCCACAAGTATGGCACGAAGCGGCGCAGGGTGGCCCAGCCTTCGTGGCGGGCATCAGGTTCATTGGCGTGACGATCGGGCGGCATGGCCCGCTATGTAGTCACGATCGGCAAAATCGAAAGCGCAATCAGTTGCCCAAGCGTTCCAGCTTGCTTTCGCGGTCGACTCCGAAATAGCCCGGATCGCCGGCATCGGGCAGATCGAACAGCACCTTGCGCGCCTTGAAGTCTATCGCCACGCGCGGAAATACGCGCATTTCGCGCATGCCCAGCAGGATTGCCGGCTTCTTGTCGAGCTTCAGGAAGGTGAAGGTGGGCGAATCGGAATAGGCAATCGTCGGCTTGGTGATCGACAGCCCCTGCATGTCCAGCCGGCGGCCATAGGCGACATCGGCCAGCAGCGTCTGCCCTGTCACCGAATGCAGCAGCGTCTGTTCGATGGCGACGCCGCGCTTGCCCATCGCCTTTTGCAGGGCGCGGTTGCCCAGCGTGGTGTCCGACCCGGTGTCGATCACGACATCGACCGGGATGCCGTCGATCTTGGCATTGGTCATGATCAGCTGGCCCGACCGCTTGCGCGCGCTGACAACAATCTCGAACCCAAGGTTGCCGCCAAGGGTGCGGGCATCGTTCACCGCCATCACGCCTTTGCGGAAATCGAGCAGGATGCGCTGGTCCTGAAGCGAATCGATGCCAAGGATACCTTCGGCGCCAATATCCTTGCGATCGAGCACCGGTGCGGTCAGCCCGTAATAGGAGCGTCGGCCCAGCAGGACTTCTTCGATCTCCACAGTGTCAACCTTCTGCGTGCCCGCGACACCGATCAGCGTCGCACGGGCATTGGGCACCAGCGCCAGGCGCGCAACCAGGGCATCGCTGATCACCGTGTTCTGTGATCCGGTATCGACGAGAAAGCGGAACGGCCCGTGCTCACCCAGCTTCACCGGAACGGTCAGCCGGTTGGCGGCATCCTTGGTCGTATCGAAGACATCAGTTTCCGATGCCTCGCCGGCGGCCGGTTGCGCGGCGTGGACCGAAGGCAGCGACATGGCGAGCAAGAGCCCGGTGGCTAGCGGATGCATGGCAGTTCTCCCGCCGCGCAGGATACCACGCCTGCCCGGCGCGTGCCACGCCGTTCAGCGGGCGAAGCGCGCTATCGGTCGAATGCGGTTGAGCCCCGGCAAGTGCGCGGCAATGCCCAGCAAGTCGTCAAGCGCGGGGTGCTTGAGCGCCACCAGCGCCAGCAGCCACAGCGCCACCCCGGCGCCGGACGCAAAGACCAGCGGCACGAAGCCGATGGCCGAGGGCGGCACGATAAAGGCATAGGTCAGGCCCAGCGGCACCAGCGCGGCCAGGGTCGCCAGAGCCGAGCGCGCATAAATGCCCAGCAGCGCCCGGTAATCGAAGCCGATCAGGCCATGCAGGAAGCGCGCGTAGAGAAGAAGCCAGGCGCAGCCATAGACCAGGCGCGACGCGGCGGCCCCTTCCGGCCCCCACTGGCACCCGGCCAGCAGCAGCGAAATGGCCAGCGCCGTATCGATGACGTTTACCCGGATCAGCTGGTTGAGCCGGCCGGTCAGGATCGGCAGGTCGGTGTGGAGCGGCAGCGACACCAGCAGGATCTCGGACAGCGCAACAAGCGCCAGCAGCGGCGCGACACCGCCCCAGGTCTCGCCATAGAGAAGCCGCACCACCGGTTCCGACGCCAGCGCAAGGCCCGCCATGCCCGGCCAGACAACCGCCGAATAGCCTGCGCAGACCCGCAGATAGGCCGGGCCGAGCGGCTCTCCGCGGTCGCGGATGCGGGCAAAGGCCGGATAGAAGACCGAGCCGATGGCACCGGCGATAAGCATACGGAACTGATCGGCGAGGCTCGCCGCTCTGCTATAGAGACCGACAGCCAACAGGCCGAGCGCCTTGCCGACGATCAGATCGGGCGAACGCGAACCGGCGGCGCCGATGGCATAGAGTGTCGTCAGCCGCGATCCTTCCGAGATGATCGGTTTCAGCCCGCCCAGCCGCAGCGGCCAGGGCAGGGCCGGCTTCAGCCACTGGGCAATGACCCCGCGCGAAACGCCAAAGGCGAGCGTGCCCCAGGCGAGCGCGAAGGCGGAATAGCCCGCCGCCGCACAGGCCAGACTGACCGCGCCCTGCGCCAGCGCCGCGCCGACATTGATGGTGAAGTGCCCCTTGAACGACATCGTCCGCCCCAGCAGCGCCAGCGGGACGACGGCAAAGGGGATGAACAGATAGCTGGCCGCGATGATCAGCATGATCGGCAGCAGGTCTGGCTGGCCATAGGTCTGCGCCATCGGCCAGGCGGCTGCGGCGATCATCCCGGCGACGAACAGGGAAAAGGCATGGGCGACGGAAGAACAGCGCGCGATCTCCGCCTTGTCGATGCGCGGCAGCCCGGCGATGTAGCGCGACAGGCCGAAGTCCTGCAGCACCGAAGCCAGCAGCGCCGCGGCCATGCCAATGGAGAAAAGGCCCACTTCGGACGGCGTCAGGAAGAAGCGCGATATGATCACCGAGGTGACGAACTGGATCGCGAAGGACAGGTACTGCCCGCCCATCGCCCAGACAGCGGCGCCGCGCACGCTCATCGTTGCCGGTTCGCGGCCGCCGTCGTCAGGATCGGTATCGGGTGCGCTCATCGCGTCAGCCGACCAACAGGGTGGAGGCGAGCGTTGAGGCAAGGCGCATGGCGCGGCCCGGCTCGCCAAAGCGGATCAGCCGCAGCACGGTGCGCCACATGCCGGCGTGGGCACCCCCTTCACGCAGGAAGCGCAGGACAAGATCGAAGCCGTCCCCCTTCAAGCCTGCGCTGCTATAGAGAAGCCCCGGCGCGACTTCGGCACGGACCTGGCGCGAAATCCCTTCGCGGCCGAAAAGGTCATCAAGGCCATCAAGGGCAGGCAGGCTCTCCAGTTCCGCCGTTGGGTCGGGCCGACCGGCCAGCCGTTCGCGGTAGGCAAGCCGCGCCACCGCCGCGCCGATCTGCTGCTCGGTCGCGTGGCGGCTGGATACCTGATCGGCATAGTGGCGGTACTTGACCAGTTGCTCTGGCAGGCTGGCGATCCTGGTAACGCTCGCAAGCCGCAGCCACAGGTCCAGATCCTCGCAGTGCCGGAAGGCGGCATGGTATCCGCCGACCGATTGCACCAGGTCGCGCCGGAACATGACCGCCGGATGGCAAAGCAGGGGGCGTCCCAGTTCGATGGCGGCGACGAAGCTGTCGTGGTCGGTCGGGTGGCGGTGCTGGGTGGCCGCTGGCCATGGTTGGCCGTTCTCGTCGATATCCTCGCACCAGGAACCGATCACTCCGTACTCGGGATGGGCGTCCATGAAGGCGAGCTGGCGGGCGAAGCGCTGCGGCAGGCAGATGTCGTCGGCGTCCATCCGCGCGATCAGCGGCGCGCGCGCTTCGGCCACCATCTGGTTCAGGCTGACGATCAAGCCCTTGTTCGCGCGAATGATTGGCCGGATTCGCGAATCGCGTTTGGCGTGGTCCTCGATGATCGAACGGGTCGAATCGCGCGAACCATCATCGAGAATCAGGAATTCGAAGTCGCCAAAGGTTTGCCCCAGGACGCTCTCGATCGCCGGCGCAAGGAAGCGTTCGCCGTTGTAGACGCTCATTGCAACGGTGATTGCAGGGCTGCTCATGCCTGTACGGATCCCGAAAAACCTTATGTTTTGCGCGGCTAGCGCGCCAAAACCCGCTAGCCCAACAAGGTAAACAAACCGTGAGGCGGCGGTCCCTACACGCGGGCGGGATTCCCTTTAGGAACCGGGGCTGATTCGACCCCAAAACCGCCTCGATCAAAAAAATGCGGCTCTAACCATCTGTTTTTCCGTCATTTTTGAAAAAGACGTAATAAAATTGCAAAAAGTGTTTGACCGAATCAGAGGTCAGGCTTAGAGGCCCGTTCACCGGACGGGAACGCCGCTTCAAACGGCTCGAACGACCCGGTCGCCAACATAGACGGACAACAAGTCC
>JBJTLW010000106.1:0-16295 GCA_046063225.1 Novosphingobium sp.
GGGCAAGATCATCGCGGTGGAGGTGACCGAAGGCCAGTCCGTCACCAAGGGGCAGAAGCTTCTCACGCTTGAAGCGATGAAGATGGAACACACGCTCACCGCGCCGTTTGACGGCACGGTGGCGGAACTGAAGGCCGTGGCCGGCGCGCAGGTGCAGGTCGAAGCCCTGCTGGCGCGGATAGAGGCGGTGGAGGAATAAGATGCCCGGACGTTACTTCGATCAATGGCAGGTCGGTGACCGGATTACGCACCAGCCCGGCCGCACCGTCACAGAGACGGACAACCTGATGTTCAGCGCCATGACGCACAACATGCAGCCGCTGCATCTGGACGCGGAATACGCGAAGGCGAGCGAATTCGGGCAGATTCTGGTCAATTCCACCTTCACCTTCAGCCTCGCGGTGGGCCTGTCGATTGCCGACACGACCGTGGGCACGCTGGTCGCCAATCTCGGCTTCGACAAGGTGGTGACGCCCAAGCCGACGTTCATCGGCGATACGTTGACCTGTCATACCGAGGTGCTGGAAAAGCGCGAGAGCAAAAGCCGCCCCGGACAGGGGATTGTCGTCTTCCAGCATACGCTGACCAACCAGCGCGGCGAAACGGCGCTATCGATGACGCGCACGGTCCTGCTCAAGCCTTCGCCCGAAGCCGCCTGATGCCAAGTCGGCGCGACCTCATCCGGATGAGCGATGACGAATCGCTCGCCTTCCTGAGGAGCGAGTGCAAGACCGTGCTCGGCACCATCGGCAAGGATGGCATGCCGCACATGGTCACGCTCTATTACGGCGTCGATCCGCAAGGCCGCATCGTCATATCCTCCTTCGCCAAAGCGCAGAAGGTAGTGAACTGCGAACGCGATCCGCGCGCGACAATTACGGTCGAAACCGGCCAGACCTATCACGAGATCAAGTCGGTGATGGCGCAGTGCAATGTCGAAATTGTCCGCGATTTCGATGAGATGCGCGCGGCAATGCAACATATCCGCAGCGCCAATCCGCGCCCGCACACGCCCGAAGCGCGCGAACAGATAACGGCCAGCTACGCCAAGCGGGTGGTGCTGCGTCTCACGCCCTATCGCTACATCAGCTGGGATCATTCCAAGCTTGGCGAGAAATACTAGGCATAGATTTACATCGCTAGTGCGCGCGTATTTGCCTTTGCTTCACCATTCGCCGTCACGCTATCCCGATTTGCAGCAGCCTTCGGGAGATAAAGATGTATCAGGGGTCCACCATGCTCGATCCGGCGGAGCGATCCGCGCGGGGCGATGCCCTCTTTGCGGAAGTTACGGGAAAGAAAGCCCCCGCATCGGTGACACCATATCAGCAAAGCTGGCGCGATTTCGTATTTGCCGAAGTGTGGAGCCGTCCCGGCCTTGATCGTCGTGCACGCTATCTGATCGCTATCGCTGGCGCTGCCTTGAGCGATGGAGGAGCCGACCATCTATACGGCTATGTCCACGGCGCGATCAAATCGGCCGCCATCAGCGCGCTGGAAATGCGCGAAGCGGCCCTGCACGTCGCCGTTTATGGCGGCTGGTCTCGCGGGCAACTGATTGACGCGGCCGTGACCAAGGCGGTCAAGGAATTGAAGATCACCGAAGAGCCCAGCGCCCCGATCCGCGGCGAGCCATGGGACCAGCGCACGCGCGGCGACATTGGCGGCAGCGAATTCATGAAAGTCATGACCTTTTCCGGCGGCGGCGGCGAGACCCCCTATCTGGAAGCGATCCGCAACTTCGTCTTTGGTGAAATGTGGAACCGCCGTACGCTTGATGAACGCTCACGCCGTTGGCTTACCCTCGTTGGCGTCTGCGAAAGCTGCGCGGAAACGCCGATCAAGAGCCACATCTATGCCGCCATGGCGAGCGGCAACTGCAAGCCGGCGGAAATGCAGGAATTTGTCCTGGCCTATGGCGTGCATGCCGGCTGGCCGAAGGCATCGGTCATCCAAAGCGCCGTATTCGCCATGACCCGCAATTTCGAAGCCGGGCTTGGCTGGGCTGGATAGGAGAGCAACAAGTTGGTCGACATGAAGGGCAAGGCCGCGCTGGTCACGGGCGCGGCATCGGGGCTTGGCCGCGCCGCGGCGCTGCGTCTGGCAAAAGCCGGGGCAGACCTGTTCCTGGTGGATGTCAACGCGGCGGGGCTGGACGAAACGGCCGCCCTGCTTGCGGACGGCGGCGTTAAGGTGGAAACCCGCAGCGTCGATCTGTCGGACGCTGCGGCCTGCCGCGAAGCCGTTGAACAAGCCCATGCCCGCTTCGGCCGGCTGGACGCCTTGTGCAACGTTGCCGGGCTCATCTACCTCGCCAACACGCCCGACATGCCGCTCGACCAGTTCGAACGGACCATGTCGGTCAATCTCAACGCCGTGTTCCACCTGTCGGCTGCGGCAATCCCGCATTTGCTTGAGGTGAACGGCGCCATCGTCAACGTCGCCAGTTCGGCCGCCTTCATTGGCGAGGCCTATGCGGCGGCCTATTGCGCCAGCAAATGGGGCGTCGTCGGCATGACCAAGGCAATGGCCATGGAGTATGCCAAGAAGCCAATCCGCATCAACGCCGTTGCACCCGGCGGCATGGTGACGAACATCGCCGCCAATTTCGTGCCGCCCGAGGGCTGCGATTTTGAACTGATCAAGCGCTTTTCAGGCCTTCGCGGCGTGGTCGAGGTGGACGATGTGGCCGACATGATCGCGCTGCTCGCCTCCGATGCCGGGCGCGGCTTCCACGGCGCGTGCATCAATATTGACGCGGGGATCACGGCGGGATGACGATCAGGACCGGTTTCATTGGCCTGGGCAGCCAAGGCGGCCCCATGGCGCATCGCATGCTCGACGGCGGCTTTCCGCTCACCGTCTGGGCGCGCCGGGCCGAAGCGCTTGAACCCTATGTGGCAAAGGGGGCCACCACAGCGGCCACGGTGGCGGAACTGGGTGCGACCTGTGATCATGTCGGTCTTTGCGTGATCGACGATGCCGGCGTGCGCGACATTTGCGCCGTCCTGATCCCGGCAATGCGGTCTGGAAGCCTGCTGGCGATCCATTCAACGATCCTGCCGGAAACCTGCGTCGAACTCGAACAACAGTGCAGTGCGCGCGGTATTCGCCTGATCGATGCTCCGGTAAGCGGTGGCGGCCCGGCCGCGGAAGCTGGCACATTGACCGTGATGTGCGGCGGCTCGAACGAGGCATACGAACAGGCGCGGCCGGTGTTCGAGACTTTTGCCGGGATGAACGTGCTGCTCGGACCCGCCGGCAGTGGCCAACGCGCGAAGATCGTCAACAACACGCTGCTCGCGGCCAACATGGGGCTTGCCCAGGCGGCGCTCGACGCCGGCGCTTGCCTCGGTATTGATCGCAAGGCGCTCGGCGAACTGATCAAGGCCTCCAGCGGCCGCAGCTTCGGTTTCGAAATCGTCGCGCGCCTACCCTCGCCCGCCGCCTTCGCCCATGGGGCGCCGTTATTGGCCAAAGACACAAACCTGTTGCGCGCGATCCTTCCAGACGATCCAGGCGCGGGCCTGTTGCGAACCGCGGCGGAACCGTTCCTCACTGCGGCAACGGGCAAGCCGCTTTAGTCCAACCAGCCCATCGCATGGCGCTTGACTTGCGGCTCTCCGTTCCGATATAGTTTCACTAGAAACCATATCGGAACCGGACCATGCCTGACCTTTTCGAAAATCCGCTCGGCCTGAACGGGTTCGAATTTATCGAATTCTGCGCGCCGGAAAAGGGGGTGCTCGAACCGGTTTTCGCCGGCATGGGCTTCACCCTGATCGCGCAGCACCGCTCCAAGGACGTGCAGCTTTGGCGGCAGGGTGGCATCAACCTCATCGCCAATTACGAACCGCGCAGCCCAGCGGCCTGGTTCGCCGCCGAGCATGGCCCATCGGCCTGCGGCATGGGCTGGCGGGTAAAGGATGCTGCCCTGGCGTACAAGCTGGCGATCGAACGCGGTGCCGAGCCGGTCGAAGTCCGCACCGGCCCCATGGAACTGCGCCTGCCCGCCATTCGCGGCATTGGCGGATCGATCATCTACCTGATCGACCGGTTTGAGGGGCAGGAAGCGGGCGATCTGTCGATCTATGACATCGATTTCGTCTACCTTCCCGGCATAGACCGCCATCCGGTGGGGGCCGGACTTCAGGTGATCGATCACCTGACGCACAACGTTTATGGCGGACGCATGGCACACTGGGCTGCCTTCTATGAGCGCGTGTTCAATTTCCGCGAGATCCGGTATTTCGACATCAAGGGCGAATATACCGGCCTGACCAGCCGGGCGATGACTGCGCCGGACGGTCTGATCCGCATTCCGTTGAACGAGGAAGGCGCCGGAGGCGGCGGCCAGATCGAGGAATACCTGCGCGCCTATAACGGCGAAGGCATCCAGCACATCGCCTTTGCCGGTGAAGATCTCTACACCAGCTGGGACAAGCTGAAGGCATCAGGCACCGACTTCGTGCCCGCTCCTCCCGCGACCTACTACGAAATGCTGGAAGACCGTCTGCCGGGCCATGGTGAACCTGTTGCGGAACTGCAGCAGCGCGGCATCCTGATGGACGGTTCGACCGAGGCAGGGGACCCGCGCCTGCTTCTTCAGATCTTCTCGCAGCCGGCAATCGGCCCGGTTTTCTTCGAATTCATCCAGCGCAAGAAGGATGAAGGCTTTGGCGAGGGCAATTTCACCGCCCTGTTCAAATCGATGGAAGCCGATCAGCTGCGCCGTGGTACGCTGAAGGTGGAGGACACCGCATCATGAGCGCACATCCCGTAACTTTGGGCGGCATCCATCACGTCGCCTATCGCTGCAAGGACGCGGCCGAGACAGTGGAATGGTATGAACGCGTGCTCGGCATGAAATATGTCACCGCCTTCGCCGAAGATCACGTGCCGTCAACGGGTGCCTACGACCCCTATATGCACGTGTTCCTTGAAGCTGGTAACGGCAACGTCCTCGCATTCTTCGAACTGCCGCAACAGCCGCAGATGGGCAGCGATCCCAATACTCCGGCCTGGGTGCAGCACCTGGCCTTCAAGGTTCCCGATCTTGAGGCGCTGCTCGCCGCAAAGGCGCATATCGAGGCGCAGGGCATCGATGTTCTTGGCCCGACCTGGCATGGCATCTTCCAGTCCATCTACTTCTTCGATCCCAACGGTCACCGCATCGAGCTGGCGGCCGACATCGGCACGCCCGAACAGTATGCCGAGCTCGAAAAGGTAGCGCGTCCGATGCTTGAGGAATGGAGCCAGACGAAAAAGGCCCCGCGCCACGCCGACTGGCTGCATCGCAAGCCCGACTAGGGCTCGATTGCACTGGGCTGTCGTTCGGGTCCGAGCCGGATTACCAGATCGGCACGGCCCGGCAGGTCTTCCAGCATCCATTGCGTGATGCGCTCGTAGTGCTGAATAAAGCGCGCAATCTGCGTGCTGTCCATGACCTGCGATCCATGCCCGGCAATGGTCTGTTCCTGTTGCAGGCGCCAGGCCTGCACCACCGAAAAGTCTGGCGCCGCGAGAAAGATAACGCAATCGAGTTGATCAAACAGCGCGGCGTAGGGACCAGCAAGCTGCGCGTTGACGAAACGTCGCCAGGCACCATCGACGTCTTCGCTGGCTTCAAGCGCATTGACCGGCTGGCCCAGCATGCCTTCGGGCTGCGGACGGGCACTCACACACCAGCCTTCGAAGATCAGCACACGCAGGCCAGGTTCAACCGGACGCCACATTGTGCGATCGAAAGGAGCGTCATAGGCCTTGTCAAAGCGCGGCAGGACGGCAGCCTTTCCGGCGCGAAGCTGGCCCAGAACCTGCTCCGCCATAGCCATGTCGTGCGTGCCGGGAACCCCGCGTGTGCGCAGCAGGGGGTGCACCGTCGTCGCCAAGGCTGCGCGTTCATCGGGCGAGAGATAGAAATCGTCGAGCGACACGGCCTCGGCGCGGATGCCTTCACCCAGCAGATGAGCGCGCAAGGCGTTTGCGAGGGTCGATTTGCCCGAACCCTGCGATCCCGTCAGACCAACCACGATCAGGCCTTCCTGGTCCGTCAATCGGCGTCCGATCAGGTCAAGAGCGGCGCTCAGGATCCGGGCATCGATCTCAGGCGACACGGTTTGGCAGGTCCCGGCCCGCGAACCAGGCGTCGATATTGTCGAGGGCCTGCATTCCCATGGCCGTGCGCGTCTCTATCGTCGCGGAGCCGAGATGGGGTAGCAGCACGGCGTTTTCGCAAGACAGCAGTGCCGGATGAACTTTCGGCTCAGCCTCGAAAACGTCGAGCCCGGCGCCGCCAATGGCCCGCGTCGTCAAGGCCTCGGCAAGCGCAGCCTCATCCACCACGCTGCCCCGCGCCGTGTTGATGAGAATGGCCGTGGGCTTCATCCGCGCCAGCATATCCGCATTGATCATATGCCGCGTTGCCGGTCCTCCGGGGACGTGCAGCGACAAAAAGTCGGCCGCTGCCGCCAGGTCAGCAAGCCGATCGAAGGTCAGGACACCCTCTTCGCGAACCGGAGAGCGCGAGAAGCAGCCTATCGTCATGCCGAAGGCCCGGGCCCGCGCTGCCGTTGCCCGTGCAATCCGGCCGTAGCCGACCAGCCCCAGCATCTTGCCCGACAGCCCCTGCCCCAACATGGCGGTCGGCCCCCAGCCCTTCCAGCCGCCCGCGCGGATAACGCGTTCGCCTTCGCCAGCCCGGCGCGCCGTCATGAGCATAAGCGCGAGCGCCAACTCTGCCGTGGCTTCGGTCAGCGCGTCGGGCGTGTTGGTGACAGCGATGCCCACGCGCTGCGCCGCTTCGCGGTCGATGTGCTCCACCCCTGCACCGAAGTTCGCAATCAGGCGCAGCCGCGAACCTTCGCGCAGAAGTCCGCCGTCGAGTCGGTCGGTAATCGTCGGCAGCAGCACATCAAATTCATTGAAGGCACGGGCAAGGTCATCGGCACCTGGCTGTTCCCGCGCGATCACGACGTCCGCTGCCATCGCGCCCAGACGCGCCTCGACAGCGGGCGGCATGGGACGGGTTACGAAAATGCGCGGCACGGTCATGTCGCACCTTTGCCGCAGGCGGCGCGCAAAGGAAACCTCGCGCGATTGCTTCGCCTTGCGCAGCCTCGTCATTCCCCTATCGACCGAGGATTGATCGAATCGAGGAAAGTGCTCGGAATGGAACCCTTCCTGCTTGTCGAACGCGATGGCCCCGTGGCGATCGTTTCCTTCAACCGCCCGGATGATCGCAACACGATTACCGAGCCTTCGCAGGCTGAGGAAATTGTGGCCTTCTGCCTTCAGATGACCCGCGACCGTTCGGTACGGGCCATCGTGCTCACCGGTTCGGGCAAGGCGTTTTGCGCCGGCGGCAACGTCAAGGACATGCAGAACCGCGAAGGCATGTTCGCTGGATCGCCCTATGCCATCCGCAACAATTACCGGACAAGCTTCCAAATGATCGGTCCGGCACTCTTCGAACTGGAAGTGCCGGTGATTGCCGCCATCAACGGCCCGGCCATTGGCCTTGGCCTCGACATTGCCTGCATGTGCGACATTCGCCTCATGGCGGACAATGCGGTCGTGGCGGAAAGTTACGTCAAGCTGGGCATCATTCCCGGCGGTGGCGGCGCCTGGCTTTTGCCGCGGTTGATCGGTCCCCAGCGTGCCGCTCTGATGACTTTGACCGGCGACGCCCTAAACGCGGCGACCGCTCTTGATTATGGGCTCGTGGCAGAGGTGGTTCCGCCCGAAGACCTTCGCGCGCGCGCGATCGCTGTGGCGCAGCGCATCGCGGCCAATCCCGGCCACGCCACGCGTCTTGCCAAGCGCCTGATGCGTGAAGGCGCTGACGTGAAGCTCGATACCCTGCAACAGATGGCTGCTGCATTTCAGGCCCTGTCGCACCACACGGCCGACCATCACGAAGCGATCGACGCGTTTCTAGGCAAGCGCCCCGGCGAATTCCGTGGCGAATGATCCGCATGCGACTGGCAATTTCTCCAGATGCGGGAAGCGAAAAACCCTAGCAAAGCGGCACGGCTTACGGCATAGGCGCGATCCTTCCTCCCCGGAAAATCCGCGTTGAAAGTTTGCTGCCGGCATCGCTGGCAGCCTTGGATTGATTGAGGAAGGTTTTCGAATGTCCGGATACGTCGATCGCGCTGGCCTGCAGGTTGCTGGCGAACTCGCGGCTTTTATCGAGGATAAGGCGCTGCCCGGCACCGGGATAAGTGCAGAGCGGTTCTGGTCTGGCCTTGCCAGCCTTGCCGACCAGTTCGTTCCCCGAAATCGCGCCCTGCTTGCCAAGCGGGATGAAATCCAGGCCGCCCTGGATGCGTGGCACAAGGCCAACCCCGGCCCGATTGCGGACATGGCAGGCTATCAGGCTTTCCTGCGCGACATCGGCTATCTTGTGCCCGAACCGGCCCCTTTTTCGATTGGCACGGAAAATGTCGACGAAGAGATCGCGACCATGGCCGGGCCACAGCTGGTCGTGCCCGCGCTGAACGATCGCTTCGTACTCAACGCCGCAAACGCCCGTTGGGGCAGCCTCTACGACGCGTTCTACGGCACCGATGCGCTCGACGCGGCGCCGGCACAGGGCGGCGGTTACGACAAGGTGCGCGGTGCGGCCGTCATCGCCGCTGCGTGCGAGTTCCTTGATGCGACGATCCCTGGTTGGCAAGCCGCGCTGACCGAAGGCGATTGCCCGCACGACTTTGCAACCCGCGATGGCGGGGTGTTGTTCACGCACAACGGCCTGCATATCGAACTGGTGATCGACCGCGACCACCCGATCGGCAAGGACGATCCGCTGGGCATTGCCGACGTGATCCTTGAAGCGGCGCTCACCGCAATCGTGGATCTCGAAGATTCGGTCGCCGCCGTCGACGCCGAAGACAAGGTGCTGGGCTATGGCAATTGGCTCGGCCTGATGCGCGGCGATCTTGCCGCAAGCTTCCAGAAGGGCGGGCAAACCATGACCCGCGCGCTGAAAGCGGACCGCACCTGGACATCTCCGAACGGCACGCCCTTTACACTGCATGGCCGTTCGCTGCTGTTCGTGCGCAATGTCGGTCACCTGATGACCAATCCGGCGGTGTTGCTGGCCGACGGTTCGGAAATTCCCGAAGGCATCCTCGATGCGCTGGTCACGTCCCTGTGCGGAGCGCACGACGTCAAGGGACTTGGACAGTATCGCAACAGCCGCAAGGGCAGCATTTACATCGTCAAGCCGAAGCAGCATGGCCCGGATGAATGTTCTTTTACCAATGACTTGTTCGATGCTGTTGAAGATATACTTGAACTGCCCCGTCACACAGTGAAGGTCGGTGTCATGGACGAGGAACGGCGTACCAGCGCCAACCTTGCCGCCTGCATCCACGCCGTGAAGGACCGCGTCGTCTTCATCAACACCGGCTTCCTCGACCGGACCGGTGACGAGATGCACACCGCGATGCAGGCCGGTCCGATGATCCGCAAGGCCGCCATGAAGTCCAGCGCCTGGATTCAGGCTTATGAAGCGCGAAATGTGCAGATCGGGCTGGCTTGCGGGCTGTCGGGCAAGGCGCAGATTGGCAAAGGCATGTGGGCCGCGCCCGACATGATGAAGGACATGATGGCCCAGAAGATCGGCCATCCCAAAGCCGGCGCGAACACCGCCTGGGTGCCATCACCCACGGCAGCCACGCTCCACGCCATGCATTACCATCAGGCAGACGTTTTTGCCGTCCAGCGCGATTTGGCGAGCCAGCCAACGCCGTCTCTCGACGCCTTGCTGACCATTCCGGCTGCCCCTGTCGGTCATAATTGGTCGGACGAAGAGGTTCACGAAGAGCTGGAAAATAATGCGCAGGGCATACTCGGCTATGTGGTTCGCTGGATCGATCAGGGCATTGGCTGTTCAAAGGTTCCCGACATTCACGATGTCGGCCTGATGGAAGATCGCGCGACCTTGCGCATTTCCAGCCAGCACATGGCCAACTGGCTGCACCATGGGGTCTGCACCGCCGATCAGGTCGATGCCGCCTTTGCCAAGATGGCAGCCAAGGTCGATGCCCAGAACGCCGGTGACCCGCTTTACGAAAAGCTGGAGGGCGACAGCATCGCGCTCAAGGCCGCGCGTGCGCTCGTGTTCGAGGGGCTGGTTCAACCCAACGGATATACCGAGCCACTGCTTCACCGTTTCCGCCGCGAGAAGAAGGCGTCCCGAACCTAAAGGAAGGGCTGCGTCAGCCACTCTGACGCAGCGCCCCTTGCGACGCCCAGTTAGCAATCGCGCGGACGATGAAACCGTCCGCGCCATTGATCGCGTTCCTTGCCGACCCGATACCGGCAATCCATAACGCCTGACCTATGCCTTTGCGGGGACTACCATGAATTTCGACCTCACCGACGAACAGGAAATGGTTCGCGATACATTTGCGCGCTTTCTTGACGAACACAGCTCGACCGTCCGTGTGAGAGCGGCCCACCCGTCGGGCTTTGATCCAGCGCTGTGGCAGGGACTTGGCGAGCTTGGCGCCTTTGCCATGCGCGTTCCCGAGGAAGCGGGCGGACTCGGGCTCGGTTTGCTCGACGCCGCGGTGCTGATGGATGAGGCGGGCCGCACGCTCGTTTCCGGTCCGCTGGCCGAAACGCTTGTCGCCAACCGCGTTCTGGCGCAACTCGCCGCTGATGCGCAAGCTGACTTGCTCGGCCGCGCCGTGGGTGGTGAAGCTGTAGTCACGATCGCCCTGCATGACATTGCCGCCCAGCCGCGTCAGTGGGTTGCGGGCGGTCTGGTGGCCGAAGCGGTCCTGGCTCTGCGCGGACACGACGTGGTGCTTGTCTCGGTTCCCGAAAGCGCCCGCAAGGCGGAAGACAATCTTGCTTCCACTCCCATTGCGGAAATCGACCTAGGCGCGCTTGAAGCGACCGTGCTGGCGAGCGGAGTGGAGGCCGTCGCCACCTTTGCTGCTGCCATAGAAGAATGGAAGCTGCTGATCGCCGCCGGCCTCGCAGGGATCGGTCGGGAAGCGCTGAAACTGGCATCCGCCTATGCCAACGAGCGCATGGCCTTCGGGCAGCTCATCGGCACATTCCAGGGCATTTCGCATCCGCTGGCAGACCGGCTTTGCGAAGTCGACGGCGCGAAATTCCTTGTCTGGAAGGCGATCCGCGACATTTACGATGGCTCCAGCGAAGCCAGCGCTGGCATCAGCCTCGCGCTGCACTGGGCCAGCAAGTACTGCGTCGACGCCGCGAGCCAGGCGCTGCACACCTTTGGCGGCTATGGCCTGTCGACCGAGTACGATGTTCACCTGTATGTCCTGCGCGCCAAGGCATGGCCGCTGGTGTTCGGCGATACCGACCTTCTTCTGGATGAGGCTGCACGCCGTCTCTACGCTGGCGAAACCGCCAGCCTGCCCGATGCCGGCGATGTGCCGATCGATTTCGATCTTGGTGACGAGGCCCGCGAGGTCTGCGCCGAAATCGCCCGCCTGTTCGACGAACAGGTAACGCCCGAAATGCGGGCGCGTTTCCACTATTCGTGGGAAGGCTACGTCCCTGAAGTTCACAAGATGCTGGCCGATAACAAGCTGCTGTTCCCGGGCCTCCCGGAAGAGCTTTCGGGCCGCAACATCACGCCTTACGCGAAGATTGCTGCCATGGGCGAACTGGAAAAGCAGGGCTACAACACACCTGGCGCCAACGTGGCGGCCATGGTTTCGATGATGATCCACAAGTATGGCAGCGACGAGCTGAAGCGCGACGTTCTGCCCAAAATCATCAAGGGCGAAGTCCTTACCAGCCTCGGCTATTCCGAGCCGAGCTGCGGTTCGGACGTATTTGCCGCGCAGTGCAAGGCAACGCCAGAAGGCAACGGCTGGCGCATTGACGGCACCAAGATGTGGACCAGCGGCGCAAACCTTGCCGACTATGTCTTGATGCTGTGCCGCACCAACACCGAAGTGCCCAAGCACAAGGGCCTGACGATGTTCATAGTCCCGCTCAAGACCGAAGGCGTGACCATTCAGGCCGTACACACCTTCATGAACGAGCGAACGAACATCACTTTCTACGATGGCGTTCGCATCCCGGATTCCTGGCGTCTCGGCGATGTCGATGGCGGAACCAAGACCATGTCCGCCGCACTTGAGCTGGAGCACGGTGGCGGCTTTGGCAAGGTCATGCGAGCAATGGTTGAAGCGGCCGAGGAACTCTGCGGTGAAATCCAGACGTCATCGGGCAAACTGATCGACCAGCCCCATGCGCAGCGCCGTTTGGCCAAGGCCACCGCGCACTTGTGGATTTCTGAAATGATGACCTACCGCGCCCAGTGGGCAAGCGTCGAGAAAAAGCCGAATGGCGGCTTCGGCCCGATGGCGAAGATGTGGTCGTCCGAAAAGTTCCTGGTCGATTCGCGCGATCTGCTTGATCTGACGGCTCCGCTTTCGCTCTCCAAACGCCCCGGTGCGGCAGCGCTGATCAACCAGTGCTTCCGACACGCCCACGGCACGACCATCTATGGCGGCACCAGCGAAGTGCACCGTTCGATGGTGGCGGAGCGCTATCTCGGCCTGCCACGAACCCGCGGCTGAGCCGGCGGCGCGCAAACATAAAAAGGCCGTTGGTCAGTTCGACCAACGGCCCTTTTTCTTTAACCGCGAACAGCGATCAGACGATTTCGCCGATTTCGTGCCCGCAAGGATAGGTTTCGCCATCGGCCGCCTTGATGATCAGCGTGCCCGATGCCGGCGCTTCGATTTCGCGGGCAGCCTTGTTGGTCTCGAGCAGATAGATCACCTCGCCCTGTTGGACGGCGGTTCCGCTCTCAACCATCCATTCAGCAAGCGTGCCTTCGCTCATCGACATTTCGAGTTTCGGAATGGTCAGGATCGTCGACATGTTGGTTCTTCTTTCTAAGGATCAGGATTTGACGAGGGCCCGTGCACGCGCCGTAATGGCGGCGGCACCCGGAACCTGGCTGAATTCGATGGCCTGCGAATAGGCGATCGGCGCATATTCCGCACCCAGGCGGATCGCCGGAGCCTTAAGCTTACCCCACAGCTCCTCATTGATGGTGGAGCATATTTCGGCGCCAAGGCCGCAGAATTCAACCGCGGCGTGCACAACCAGCGCGCGGCCCGTCTTTTTCACCGATTCAAGAACGCGGTGATAGTCGATCGGCATGAGCGAACGCAGGTCGATCACCTCGGCGCTGATGCCTTCCTTCGCCAGTTCCTCGGCCGCGGCCATGCAGTTCAACATTTCCCAGCCATAGGAAATCAGCGTGACGTCGGTCCCTTCGCGCTTCACCTTGGCGACGCCCAGCGGGATGCGGTAATCGCCGGTCGGCACTTCATCCTTCTGGGTGAAGAGCAGCATCATCGATTCGATCATGACGCAGGGATCGGGATCGGCGATGCACGAGGCGAGCAGGCCCTTGGCGTCCACAGGGTTCGACGGATAGACCACCTTGATGCCCGGCGAATGGAGCAGCCAGGCTTCCATCGACTGCGAGTGCTGCGCACCGAAGCCACCCATGCCGCCGCCCGCCTGGACGCGGATGGTCATCGGGGCATGGGTGGTCGAGCCGGACATGTAGCGCTGTTTGGCGGCGTGGTTATACACCTGATCCATGCAGACACCGAAAAAGTCGGTGAACATGATTTCGGCAATCGGGCTCATCCCGGCGATCGACGAGCCGATGGCCGCGCCGATGATCGCCTGTTCGGCAATCGGGGTCGGGCGCACGCGGTTCTTGCCGAATTCGGTTTGCAGGCCCTTGTTGGTGCCAAAGACGCCGCCCTGCGGATCGCCAACGTCTTCACCAAGGATGAAGACTTCGCTGTTGTTGGTCATGGCGATGTGCTGTGCATCGCGGATGGCTTCGACCATCGACATTGACTTTGTTTCGGCGGGCATGGCGCCTTCGTCCGCCCGTACCGGGTACTTGCCGCGCTGTGGTACGCAATCGACATCGGCGAAGACATCGGTAACGGTCTCGCTGGCTGGCGTAACCGGACTGGCGAGCGCACGGGTGATGGCATCGTCCACTTCGGCCGTTGCCGCGCTTTCCAGCGCCGTCAGTTCGTCTTCATTACAAATGCCCGCATCGATGAGCAGCGCACGCGTCTTTTCAACTGGCGCGCGTTCCTTGGCGGCGGCGAAGACGTCCTTGTCCGCGTTGTAGTTATCGCCCACGCCGGCGTGCGGCCCCATGCGATAGGTCAGGGCTTCGACAAAGACGGGGCCCTTGCCCGCCCGGACATGATCGATAACGTCGGTCATGCCGGCATAGAAGGCGGCGGGATCGTTGCCATCCAGCTGAACGCCCCGGAAACCGAGAGCTTCTGCGCGGCCAAAGAAATTCGGGCTCGCGGTGTAATCGGGGATTGGCGTGTATTCGCCCCACTGGTTGTTCTGGCACATGAAAATCACCGGCAACTTCCAAGCACCGGCAAGGTTCATGGCTTCATGTACGGCGCCGATCGACGTGGCGCCGTCCCCGAAGTTGACGATGGTCACGCGGTCTTCGCCGCGCTCCTTGGCGGAGATGGCAAGGCCGTTGGCAATCGGCGCGCCGGCGCCGACGATAGCCGTCGTTACCATCGAGCCCGAGGACGGGTCCGAGATGTGCGGGCTGCCGCCTTTGCCCTTGTTGACGCCGTCCTGGCGGCCCAGCGCCTCGGCAAACATGCCAAACAGATCCACACCCTTCGCAACCTGATCATGGATACCGCGATAGGTGGTGACCATGTAGTCACGTTCATTGGTCAGTTGCGCAATCGTGGCGGGAATGCACTCCTGACCCGTCATCGGCCAGTAGGTGAACATGAACTTGCCAGCCGACAGCCCGGCCTGGATCGCCTTGTCCACGGCCCGGATGCGAACCATCTGGCCGTAGATTGCCTTCAGCACTTCGGGTTCGATACCCAGGTTGCCTTGCGCCATCTCAATTGCTCCTCAAAACATCTGATGCCCTAGGACAAACCCTTGTCGGGCGACCATACAGGCGTGATTCAATTGCTTGCCCGAAGCTTTGCCAATGCCTTTGCCATAAGTCACGGACCAACCTGTGCGGGGCCGCCTCTGCGATGCACGCTGAATTGGCTGTGAGGGCATTGCCTAACGCAGACAACTGCCCGCCTTGACGGTGAAAACGCTGAATTTGCGCGGCCGTGCTCGCAACAGGCCGGGCCTGCCCCCCAGCCTTGGCACGATCCCATCCCGTCAAGATTCCGCCCTAGCGATGCACGATGCGGTGGCGCGCGAACTTTGCTGCAATCATAGCGATTGAAATGCTCCCGCCCCCCCGGCAAGGCTGCGGGTCAGACAAGAAGGACAGTCCATGACCGAGGAACCCCATCTGCTCGTCCGTGAAGAAGACGGCATCCTGATCGCAACCTTCAACCGCCCGGACAAGCTCAACGCCATGAGCGGCGAAATGATGGACCTGCTCAGCGATGCCGTTGACCGGTTCCGCGATACGCCGGAACTGCGGGTGATGCTGATCAATTCGACGGGTCGGTACTTCTCGTCTGGGGCCGATCTGAAATCCGGCGGCGGCGGCAGCCGCGGCTTTGCCACGACGGGGTCAGCCGTGCGCGAATCGCACCGCAAGCTTGCCATGCGCCGCGTCTGGGATGAAATGGAGGCTATCGAAAAGCCGTTCGTCGTCGCGCACCATGCCCGCTGCGTCGGCGGCAGCCTCGAAATGTCACTCTCGTGCGATTTCCGGCTTGCAGCGTCTAGTGCCAGCTACGCCTTTCCCGAGGCCAAGTTTGGCGTCCTTCCGGCAACCAACGGGGTGTCCCGACTCGTCCGCATTATCGGGCCACACTGGGCGCGCCTGCTGATCACCGCGAACATGCCGATGGATGCGCAGGAAGCGCGCATCGCCGGCCTCGTCCACAAGGTGTTTCCGGATGAGACCTTCGAGCAAGACGTGATGGATTTCTGCCGCCACCTTACTAAGCAGAACGCCGAAATGATCGGTGCTTCAAAGGTCGCCATCGAACTGGCAGCCGACCTTCCGGCCAAGCAGGCCGCTTCGGTCGAACGGCTGGTCAACAGCTCGCTGATGCTGGGCGAAGACTATCGGCAGCTAATGGTGGCCCACGTCGCCAGCATCGGCGGCAAAAAGGGCTGAATTAGCTCACTGGAAAAGCAGGGATCAGACGATCCCCGCGCCCAGCCCCACGGCCTTGCGTTCCTGCGCCTTGCGCGGGCGCCACTGGCTCTGCCGATAGACGCCAAGCACGTCGATGGCGCCGCCCGCCTCTAGCCGCGCCTTGGCAAGGATGGGGCTGACA
>JBJTLW010000107.1:0-9693 GCA_046063225.1 Novosphingobium sp.
AACCGCCCGGAAAAGCGCAACTGCATGAGCCCCAAGCTCAACCGCCAGATGATGCGCGTGCTGGAAGATCTGGAATTCCGCGAGGACGTGGGCGTGCTCGTCCTGACGGGGGAGGGCGATGCCTTTTCCGCCGGCATGGACCTGCAGGAATACTTCCGTGACAACGAAGCCCAGGGCATCGGCGCGATCCGCAAGAGCCAGCGCGAAGCCTATGGCTGGTGGGACCGGCTGCGCTGGTACGAAAAGCCGACCATCGGCATGGTCCACGGCTGGGCCTTTGGCGGCGCCTATGGCCCGCTGCACGCGCTCGACATCGTGGTGGCCGCCGATACGGCCACGTTCGGCCTGTCGGAAATCAACTGGGGCATCCTGCCGGGCGGCGGCGCCAGCAAGGTCGCGCAGGAACTGATGCCGTTCCGCAAGGCGATCTACCACGCCATGATGGGTGAAAATCTGACCGGAAAGCAGGCCGCCGAACAGGGCCTCGTCACCGAAAGCGTGCCGCTGGAACAACTGCGCGACCGCGTGACGGCCATTGCCGAAGTCCTGCTGAAGAAAGATCCCAACGCGCTGCGTTCCACCAAGTGGGCCATGCGCCGCATGAGCGAGATGACCTTCGACAACGCCATGGATTACCTGATCCGCGCGCAGGAAGCGCTGAACGGCATGGGCGGCCTGGAAGCGCGCAAGGAAGCGACCAAGCAGTTCCTTGACGACAAGACCTTCAAGCCCGGCCTTGGTGCTTTCGATGCCTCGAAGGTGAAGAAGTAGAGCCATGCCCGATGCAGCGATGATCGCCCGCTTGCTGCGGCCCCGCTCGGTTGCGGTGGTCGGCGCCAGCGACAAGCCGGGGGCGCTGGGCGCATCGATGCTCGGCAACCTTGATCGCAACGGCTTTTCGGGCGAGGTCTATCCGATCAACCCCAACCGCGATGCGATTGGTGCGCGCAGGTGCCTGCCTTCGGTCAATGACCTGCCCGAAGGCGTGGACGTGGCCGTGCTGGCCATTCCGCAGCCGGCCGTGCTCGATGCCGTGCGCGGGCTGGCCGCGCGCAAGTGCGGCGCGGCCATCGTCTTTGCCTCCGGCTTTGCCGAGGGCGGGGAAGCGGGGCTGGCCCAGCAGGCGGAAATCGCACGGATCGGTGCGGAAGCGGGCATGGTCATCCTCGGCCCGAACTGCCTTGGCACGGTAAACCATGTCGATGGCGTGCCGTTGACCTTCGTGGAGACGCTCTGCCGCGCGCCGGGGGGCAAGGGCGGCGTGGGCGTCGTTTCGCAGTCTGGCGCCATGGCGGCGGTGCTGTGCACGACGCTGCAATCGCGCGACATCGCGCTGACCTATTCGGTGTCCACCGGCAACGAGGCGGGCAGCGGCGTGGAAGACTATGTCGAATGGCTGATCGACGAACCGAACACCCGCGTCATCGCCATGCTGGTCGAACAGTTCCGCAAGCCTTCGCGCTTTCTCGCCGCGGCGCGTCGGGCGCGGGCGGCGGGCAAACCCATCGTCCTGCTGCACCCCGGCAAGTCGAACGCGGCGCGGGAAAGCGCGGCGACCCACACCGGCGCCATGGCCGGCGACTACACGCTGATGCGCGCCAAGGTGGAACGCGCCGGCGTGGTCTTTGCCGAAACGCTGGAAGAGCTGGGCGATATTGCCGAAGTGCTGCTGCGCTGCCCGGCGCTTGCCGGGCCGCAGGTGGCGGTGCTGGGGGAATCGGGCGCATTCAAGGCCTTGACGCTCGACCTTGCCGAAGAACTGGAACTGCCGCTGGCGGCGCTGGATGATGGCAATGCGCCTGCGCTGCGCGCCGCGCTGCCGCCGTTCGTGCCGGTATCGAACCCGCTCGACATTACCGCGCAGGGGCTGAGCCAGCCGGTAATCTACACCAATTGCCTGCACGCGCTGTTTGATGACGCGCGGGTCGGGGCCGTGGTTGCGGGCATCATCCAGGGCGATGCGGTAACCTCAACAATCAAGGTTCCGGCCATGCTTGACGCGATCCCCGCCGATGGCCCGCCCAAGCCGATGATCTTCGCCGGGCTGGACGAAGGCGCGGAGATTCCCGCCCAGTTCATCGCCGCCCTGCGCGAACGGGGCGTGCCGTGGCTGCCCAGCACCGAACGCGCCTTCCGCGCGCTGGCTCGCCTGTCGCGCCACCAGGCCCGCGATTTCACCGATGCGACGCCCGCGCCGGTGGCGGTTCCCGGTCTTGCCGATGAGGCTGGCGTCGTCCCCGAATACCGCGCCAAGCAGTTGCTCGGCCCGCTCGGGATTCCGTTCCCCGCCGGGCAGTTCGCCGCATCGGCCGAGGCGGCCGTCGCGGCCGCCGAAGCGGTCGGCTATCCGGTGGCGATGAAGGCGCAGGCTGCTGCTCTCGGCCACAAGAGCGATGCCGGCGGCGTGCTTTTGAACCTGCGCACGGCGGGCGATGTCCGCGCCGCGTGGGAGCAGATCCACGCCAACGTGGCCGAATACGATCCCGGCATGGTTCTGGACGGCGTGCTCGTCGAAGCCATGGGCAAGCGCGGGCTGGAACTGATCGTCGGTGCGCGCAACGATCCCGAATGGGGCCCGGTCGTCCTTGCCGGGTTCGGCGGCGTGACGGCAGAAATCCTGCACGATTTCCGCCTCATCACGCCCGACATGGCCGAAAGCGTGATCCGCTCTGAACTGATGAGTCTGAAAAGCGCTGCCCTGCTGGCGGGATACCGTGGCTCTCCGGCGCTGGATGTCGATGCGTTGGTGGCGATGATCCGGCGGATCATAAGCCTTTTGATTGCCGAACCGGCGCTGATCGAATTGGACCTCAACCCCGTGATCCTGCACCCCCGCGGTGAAGGCGCCGTGGCGCTCGATGCCCTGATGCTCGTTGGCTGACAGGGGCGGGGGAGAACGCATGAAGACCCAGGTTGCAATCATCGGTGCCGGCCCGGCCGGTCTGCTTCTCGGCCACTTGCTGCGCGCCGAAGGCATCGACTGCGTGGTGCTGGAACGCCAGACGCCGGACTATGTGCTCGGCCGCATCCGCGCCGGCGTGCTGGAACAGGTGACCGTTGGCCTGATGGAAAGGCTTGGCCTCGACGCGCGGCTCAAGGCTGAAGGGCTCGTCGAGGAAGGCTTCAACCTTGCTGACGGCGAACGCCTGATCCGTATCGATGTTGCCAATCTGACGGGCAAGACCGTGGTCGTCTATGGCCAGACCGAGATCACCCGCGACCTGATGGACGCCGCCCCGGCACGCGGGCTGGAGGTGATCTACGGGGCCGAGGACGTGGCGCTCCATGCCATCGAAAGCGATGCCCCCTACGTCACCTACACGCAGGGCGGCGCCGAGCACCGCATCGACGCGCGCTTCATCGCCGGGTGCGATGGCTTCCACGGCCCCAGCCGCAAGGCCATTCCCGCCGGCGTCGGCCGCGAATACGAACGCGTCTATCCGTTCGGCTGGCTGGGCATCCTCGCCGATGTGCCGCCGTGCAACCATGAACTGATCTATGCCAACCACGAACGCGGCTTCGCGCTCGCTTCGATGCGCAGCCACACGCGCAGCCGCTATTACATCGACGTGCCGCTGACCGAAAAGGTGGAAGACTGGTCGGACGATCGCCTTTGGGATGAACTGGCGATCCGCCTTGGACCCGAAGCGGCGGCCAATATCACGCGCGGCCCCTCGATCGAAAAGTCCATCGCGCCGCTGCGCAGCTATGTGTTCGAACCGATGCGCCACGGCAGCCTGCTGCTATGCGGCGATGCCGCGCACATCGTGCCGCCCACGGGCGCCAAGGGACTGAACCTGGCCGCCTCCGACGTTCACTACGCCTGCGAGGCGCTGGTCGCCCAGCTGAAGCGCGGCGATGGCGATGCGATTGGCGGCTATTCCGCCCGCGCCCTGTCGCGCGTGTGGAAGTCCGAACGCTTCTCCTGGTCGTTGACCCGCCTGATGCACCGCTTCCCCGATGACGGACCGTTCGAACGGGCGATGCAGGTGGCCGAACTCGATTATGTCGCCACCAGTACGGCGGCGCAGATGAGCATCGCGGAAAACTACGTGGGCTTGCCGGTTTAGCACTGGACGCACGGCGCGATACCGGGAACACCTCGGGTCGGCATTTGGGCAAGGGGAAGACGATGACGGATCCCAGGACGATTCTCGGGCAATCGCCCATGACCTTTCGGCAGGTTCTCGCCATCGCGCTTTGCGTCTTCCTCAACGCGCTGGACGGGTTTGACGTCCTGTCGATATCCTTCGCTTCGCCCGGCATTGCCAAGGAATGGGGCATCGATCGCGGCGCGCTGGGCATCGTCTTGTCGATGGAACTGGTCGGCATGGCGGTGGGATCGGTTCTGTTCGGGCAAGTGGCGGACCGCGTCGGCCGGCAGGCGACGACGCTGTCGTGCCTGGTGATCATGGCCTGCGGCATGCTCTCCACCACCCAGGTCGGATCGATCGGCGCGCTGGCCGCCAGCCGCCTGTTCACCGGCTTCGGCATTGGCGGGATGCTGGTGACGACGAACGCGCTGGTAGCCGAATATTCCAACAACAAGTGGCGCGGCGCGGCCGTGGCGATCATGGCGGCGGGCTATCCCGTGGGCGGGATCATCGGCGGGGCCATAGCCAGCAACCTGCTCAAGACCGGGGACTGGCGCGACGTGTTCTATCTCGGCGCGGGCGTTACCGCGCTGTTCCTGCCGCTGGTTCCGCTGCTGGGGCCGGAACCGGTGGGATCGCTGCTGCACCGCCGTCCGGACGATGCCCTGGCGCGGGTCAACCGGTCGCTGCGCAAGCTGGGCCACGCCGAGGTAACGGAACTGCCGCCGGTCGAACCGGACGCGCCGCGCGCCCACATTTCCGAACTGTTCCGCCCCGGCCTTGCAGGCATCACCGTGCTGCTCACCGCCGCCTATTTCCTTCACGTGCTGACCTTCTACTTCATCCTCAAATGGGTGCCGAAGATCGTGGTCGACATGGGCTTCAGCCCGTCATCGGCGGGCGGCGTGCTGGTCTGGGCCAATGTCGGCGGCCTGCTGGGCGGGCTGCTGTTTTCCGCGCTGTCGCTGCGCTTCACCCTGCGCGGCCTGCTGATCGCCTTCATGCTGGCATCGGTGGTGATGATCACGGTGTTCGGCCAGGGGCAGGCGGACCTGCACGGGCTGTCGCTGGCGGCGGCGGCGGGGGGCTTTTGCACCAACGCCGGCATGGTTGGCCTTTACGCGCTGACGGCGGCATCCTTCCCCACGGCGGTGCGCGGCGGGGGGACGGGCTTCGTCATCGGCGTCGGCCGCGGCGGCGCGGCGCTCAGCCCGGTGCTGGCGGGCTTCCTGTTCCAGGCAGGCCTTGGCCTTGCGCCGGTTGCCATGGTCATGGCCGGCGGCTCGCTGCTCGGCGCGCTTGCCCTGCTGATGCTGCCAAGGCGCCCCGCACAGGGCAACTGACGATCCGGGAATCGAAACGGCCCGCCTTCCGGATTGGAGGGCGGGC
The DNA here is from genome assembly GCA_046063225.1 of Novosphingobium sp. Taxonomy (GTDB): domain Bacteria; phylum Pseudomonadota; class Alphaproteobacteria; order Sphingomonadales; family Sphingomonadaceae; genus Novosphingobium. The sequence goes on from JBJTLW010000107.1 coordinate 5,484, forward strand.
CGCTCTGTGTCCGGCGTGGACGGCTGCGGTCAGATCTCGCCCCAGACGTCGCGCGCCACGTCCATCACCAGTTGCAGCTTGGCGGTCTGCTGGCCGAAGCTGACATCGTTGCCGTGCACCGTGGAGGAAAAGCCGCACTGCGGGCTGAGCGCCAGTTGATCGATCGGCGCGAATTTTGCCGCCTCGTCGATCCGGCGCTTGACGTCGGCGCCGTCCTCCAGCTCGCCCAGCTTGGTGGTGACCAGGCCCAGCACCACGGTCTTGCCCTTGGGCAGGAAGCGCAGGGGCGCAAAGTCGCCCGAACGGGCGTCGTCGTATTCCAGGAAATAGCCATCGACGGCCAGCTCGTTGAGCAGCACCTCGGCCACCGGCTCATAGCCACCCTCGGCCGCCCAGCTTGACCGGTAATTGCCCCGGCACAGGTGGACGCAAATGCGCATGTCGGCCGGGCGGTCGCGGATCGAATCGTTGATCACCTTGGCATAGAGGCGCGGCAGATCGTCCGGGTCCATGCCCCGCTTGCGGGCGTTTTCGCGCTGGGTATCGTCGCACAGATAGGCCAGGTTGGTATCGTCCAGCTGAAGATAGCGGCACCCGGCATCGGCCAGGCTGGCAATCTCGGCGCGGTAGGCGGCGGACAGATCGGTGTAAAACTGGTCAAGATCGGGATAGGCCGCCGCATCGATGGCATCGCGCCCGCCGCGGAAGTGCAGCATGGTCGGCGAAGGGATCGTCACCTTGGCGGTCTGCGACACCTGGCTGCTCAGGAATTCGAAGTCGGCGCGCTGGATGTCCTTCACATGGCGCAGCGGGCCGGTGATCGCCATGACCGGCGGCGCATATTCCAGCTCGTGCCCGTCGTGGCGGTGGAAATGCACCTGCGTGCCGCCCACCTCATCCACCCCTTCCAGCTGCAACAGGAAATCGGTGTGGAAGAAGGTCCGGCGAAATTCCCCGTCCGTCACCCCCTTGAAGCCAAGGTCTTCCTGCATGCGCACGACATCGCGGATCGCCGCATCCTCGGCGCTGCGCAGCGCGGCGGCATCGATGCTTCCCGCCTTGAACGCCGCGCGCGCATCAAGCAGCGCCTTGGGCCGCAGGAATGAGCCGACATGATCGGCACGGAAAGGGGCAGTCGCCATCGTTCAGCATCTCCGCTTTTGCTATTGTTCATATCGAATAGCGAAAGCGCCGGGCAATGCCAACCGAAATACCCGCAGCCCACCGACGTCGCACCCCCGAAGGGGTTAGCGCTTTGACCAAAGTAGGAAAATGGTGCCCAGAAGAGGACTCGAACCTCCACGCCCTTGCGAGCGCCAGCACCTGAAGCTGGTGCGTCTACCAATTCCGCCATCTGGGCACGGGGCGAAGGGCTGAAGCGCCGAACGCCGGGTAGGAGCGCGCCACTAGCCGGGGGGCGGCGGGCTGTCAACCGGTGACATCGCCCCTCTGCGAAACTTTGCCAAGGCGGTCCGGTCAGCCGGCGGATTACGGCGGATTGCACGCCGCTCAGATGCCCGGTTCATCCCCGTCGGCGTCGGCTTCGGTCCACGCACTTTCGAGCTGGCGGGCGGCGAGGGCGCGCTCGCGCATCCGGTCGATGTGGCGGTTGATGTCCTCGATCGCGGCATCGGCGGCGGCGGCATCGCGGGCATCGCGGTCTGCCTCCCACTCGCGGCGCAGCCGGTCATAGACGGGATGGCCGGGGCGCAGCGCGGCGAAATGCGCGCTTTCGCTCGCCCAGCGATCGGGCCGGCGCTGGCTCAGCACAAAGCGGATGTGGCCGAAATTGTGCTTGCGATAGGTGCCCAGCAGCTGCCCCGCCGAAACGATGGGCAGCTCCTCGCCCCGGATCGCCAGTTCCACCGCGCAGTCCTCAAGCCGGGCGATCCCCCGGTCGATCGCCAGGTCCCAGGCCGCGGAAAAGCCCTCCGCCCCCGGCTGCTGGCGCAGTTTGTAGAGCGCCTCAAGGCTCGCCCCGATGGCCCGCGCCGCCTGCGTGACAATCCCGCTCGCCGCCAGCTCGGCAATGAAGGCCCGCTGGCGATCGGGCGTGATCGAATTGCGCCGCGGCGCCGCGTGGACATAGGGCGGGAAGGACAGCAGCGGATCATCCGGCGCAGGCGGCGGCGCGGTGAAAGCGGTGCGGCTGGTGCGACGGGAAGGCCGGGCCGAGCGCGAGGCGAGGGCGGTGCCGGACGGCTGGTCCGAAGAAGGCGTGGTCAAGGGAAGGTGGCTCCATGCGATCGGTTGACTGTGCCCTTCCCGTGGAAGGGTATCGCATGGCGCGGGGTGTGTAGGACAGGGGGAAAAGTCGATGTGTGGTTAGTCCGCAACGCGCTCTTGCTCAGGCTCACAACGAACGGCAAAACCATCTGCGACATTCTGTTTGGCGATGCTTAGATCCTCAATCGTGCATAGCGAGAGGATGCGATGATTCGGGGGGATCTTGCTGTGAATGATGACGCTTCCGAGCGACTTTTCGCGAAGATCCCGAAGCGGCGGGCTAAGCCGCCGCTGGTAGCTTATTTGATCTGTGGCTGGTTCATCGTTGCCTTAATGTGGCTCTTTTGGGCGGTGTCGTCCGACTGGTGGGCTATGTGGTCGGGGTCGGTTCCCTTTGAAGCGGTTGATCTTGAAAAACGAAGCGCTGCCGTTGGGCAATGGGGCGATGCGTTTGGTGGCTTCAATGCCCTCTTTGGCGCGCTCGGTTTTTCAGCAGTCGTAGTTACCTTCTGGGTTCAGTTTAAAGCGCTTGAAATTCAGCAAAGAGATCAGCATTTGCAGAGGTTCGAGGCTTCATTTTTTGAGCTAATCAGATTGCTCAGAGAGCTGCGCGCGCAACTGCGATACAAGCAAACTGACGCAATGCAATTGGCGGCAAGTGAGAAATACACTTCAGACAAATCTAGAAGTGAATATGCTGCAATTAAGTACGCGTTCTACGAAGTACGACACTGGCTCATGGAAAATAATGTTCAATGTCAAAAATATCAAAGATCTGATATAGAAAAAATTTACGATAATTGTGTTCATAATAGATACGAAGCAAGGTTCGCGCCATATTTTAGAATGGTATATACGATTCTAAACAAAATTTTATGCGATCAAGTATTGGAGGATGGTGAAAAAATATATTATGCCAACATTGTTAGGGCTCACCTGACGAGCTACGACATTCAACTAATTGCATTTAACGCCACCTCAGCGGTGGCAAACGACCTATTTGACTATCTCACTTACTTTCGAATGTTAAAATACGTTCCAAAGGGCCGAGGACTGACCATCCTCAAAGACGTCTATCCTCCAAAAGCCTTCGCAGCGAGAGATTAGGGCGGTGTTGCCCTTCTTGCAGATTCTGTCTAAACTCGGCCTATGTCACTCTTTGGCCGCATCCGATTAAGCTGACCGCATTCCGCAGTCTGCTTTTTTGGAGATTTGACGATGACCTGGAACTATCGTGTCCTTGATCATGGGACGCACTTGGCCGTTCATGAAGTTTATTACGATGCTGAGGGACACGTGAGGTCGTGGACAGCCGAGCCTGTAGGGTTTTTGGCCAATCTCGATGAAGGTCTGGATGGGCTGCTGATTGACTTGGGACGGGTCCGTGAGGCGGTGCTCGATAAACCTGTATTGAGCAGGGCTGATTTGCCGGAATAGCGGAAGGCGATTGACCCAACCCTCAATCCCCCCTAAGGGCCGCCGCTTCCGGACATGTTCCGGATCGAGCTGAACATTGCCGGGGCGTCGCGAATATCGCGGTAATCCGTCAAAGTAACCCGGCTTTATCGCCTGGGTGGAGCGTTTCAGACTCGCGAATCTTGGCCCTTCGGGAGGTTTCCTGATGGGCTGGGTCCCGGCCTTCGCCGGGATGACGGGGTGGCCATAGGCCGGCCTTTTTCGCGATCCTGGTTCTCTTCATCTTGTCGGCAGGGCCACAAACCAAGGTGAAGAGTACTTCATGCCCACTATCAACCAGCTGGTCCGCAAGGGCCGCGTTCCGCAGAAGGCCAAGAGCAAGGTCCCTGCGATGGAGCAGAACCCGCAGAAGCGCGGTGTTTGCACCCGCGTTTACACCACGACCCCGAAGAAGCCGAACTCGGCGCTTCGCAAGGTTGCCAAGATCCGTCTGACGAATTCGCGCGAAGTGATTTCGTACATTCCGGGTGAAGGCCACAACCTGCAGGAGCACTCGGTTGTGCTGATC
>JBJTLW010000108.1:0-13337 GCA_046063225.1 Novosphingobium sp.
CCAAGTCCAAGGGCAACGTGGTCGATCCGCTCGGCCTGATCGACCGCTACGGCGCCGATGCGCTGCGGTTTTTCATGGCGGCGATGGAAAGCCAGGGCCGCGACATCAAGATGGATGAAAAGCGGGTCGAGGGCTATCGCAACTTCGCCACCAAGCTGTGGAACGCGGCCCGCTTCTGCCAGTCCAACGGCATCGGCGCGAGCACTTCGCTGGAAGCGCCCGCCGCCACCAGCGCGGTCAACAAGTGGATCATCGGCGAAGTGGTCGAGACCCTCGCCGAGCTGGACAAGGCGCTGGCCGACCTGCGCTTCGATGCCGCCGCCAACGCGATCTATCACTTCGTCTGGGACCAGTTCTGCGACTGGTACATCGAACTGATCAAGGGCAATTTCGTTGATGAGACCAAGGCGGTTGCCGGCTGGGTGCTCGACCAGATCCTGGTCATGCTCCACCCCTTCATGCCCTTCGTCACCGAAGAGCTGTGGAGCGCGCTGGGTGACCGCCCGCACTATCCGCTGATCACCGCCAGCTGGCCCGAGCCGCAGGCCAGCGTCGATGCCGAGGCCAAGGCCGAGGTTGACTGGCTGATCGCTCTGATCGGCAACCTGCGCACCGCGAAGAACGAACTCGGCATCGCGCCCGGCGCGAAGCTGGATGCCTACCTGCCCGATCCTTCGGCGCAGACGCGCGGCATTATCGAGCGCAACCCGGCGGCCATCGAACGGCTTGCCCGCCTGAACGGTGTGCGCTTCGAGGCCGCTCCGGCGGGCGCTGCCATGCAGGTCGGCGCCGGCGATGCCAACATCGTCGTGCCGCTCGAAGGCGTGATCGACATTGCCGCCGAAAAGGCCCGCCTCGCCAAGGCGCTGGAGGTTTCTCAGAAGGAAGCCAAGTCGCTCGAAGGGCGCCTGAACAACGCGTCCTTCGTCGAAAAGGCCAAGCCCGAAGCAGTCGAAAAGGCCCGCGCCGATCACGCCCACCACACGGCCGAAGCCGAACGGCTGGCGGCAGCACTGGCGCGGCTGGGGTAGGCGAAATGCCGCTGCGACGCTGGTTCCTTGCCTTGCTCGCCCCGTTGCTGGGCGGAGCCAGCGCAGAGGCGCAGCAGGCTGCCGACGATGCCCTGATTGTCACCGGCGTTACCGATGCAGCGGGCGGTGGCGGTATGAAAGCTGGCGACGGCCAATGGCATTTCACCACGTCTCTTGTCGTTTGGCGGGCAGGCGATGGTCCAGTGCAAAACCAGCCGCTACGCCTGGAAATGGCCCTTCCCAGCGATGCCGCGCTGAAGCGCTGGATGGACGAATTTCCAGTCGGAAAGGGCGTTCGCGTTCGGCTGGTTGCCGCGCCCACCCTTTATGGCAATCGCTATCTGGCTCAGTTCGACAAGTATCTTGGTCCATCCACGGATGCGGAACTGATCGCAAAGGCCGAGCCCATCCTGCGCCCGCCGCCCTACCATCATCCCAAACTGGGCCGCTTCGTGCCGGATACCCGGCTGCCAGACATGTTTGAGGGACAGGCGCTGTGGCAAGGCTGTCAGACCAAGGTCGTTCTGATGGCCGGCGGGAGCACCACACTCGACGACCGCGCAGAGACCTTCCTGCGCCTGACAAGCGCGCAAGATCATTGGGCTGCCCGGTCAGAAGATCGCATATTCGAAGAGCTGTACGACGTCTGGAACGACAACTGGCGAAATGACGATCAGCCGATGTTGGTGCGGAAGGACTGGCTTGCGCGACTGCGACTGCAAAGCATTGTCGTGAACGAAGATGGATCCTTTGAATTCCACTACGAGGACGGCGACCTGTTTTGGGGCCATGCCATCATGGCCAGCGGCACCTTTGAATACGGCGTCACGCACGCCGAAATGTGGGGCTAACGTCTGTGCTGACCCTCGCTACCACCGCCCCCGGCGAGCCGGAGATTTTCGCCTCGGTCCAGGGCGAAGGCTCGTCCGCCGGGCGGGCTTGTGCATTCGTGCGCCTGTCGCGCTGCAACCTTGCCTGTGAATGGTGCGACACCGCCTACACCTGGCGGTTCGAGGGCGATAACCGCCCCCACCGCGACGGCATCGATTTCGAACGCACGGCCAATCAGGTAACGCTCGACGAGGATGATGTTGCCGCGCGGATCGCCGCCCTTGGCCGCTTGCGCCTGGTCGTGACCGGCGGCGAGCCCCTGCTTCAGGCGCCTGCGCTCGCGCGGATGCTGGCGCTGCTGCCCGGGATCCATGTCGAAGTCGAAACCAACGGGTCGATCGCGCCGCCGGCCGTTCTCGACGGCTTGGTCCACCAGTGGAATGTCAGCCCGAAACTGGCGCACAGCGGCAACCCGCGCGATCTGGCTCTGCGCCCGGAAGCGCTGCGTGCCTTTGCCGCCGATCCCCGCGCGACGTTCAAGTTCGTCATCGCCAGCGAGGATGATCTGGCTGAAGTGCGCGAGATTGCCGATGCCTATGCCATCCCGTGCAGTCGCATCTGGCTGATGCCCGAGGGGCGATCCTCTGCGATAATACGTGAGCGAGGCGCCTGGCTTGCGGAATACTGTTCAAAAAATGAACTGAATTTCTCCGATCGCTTGCACATTCACCTGTTCGGCGACACCAGAGGGACATGACCGAACTTTCCGCCGAAGAACAGGCAATCGCCGAAGAGGTTGTGGCCGAAACGCCGCCGCGCATGGGCGACCTGACGAGCGGCCCGATCATGAAAACGCTGATTGCGTTCTCGATCCCCATGCTGATCGGCAACCTGATCCAGACGATCAACGGTACGATCAACGCCATCTGGGTCGGCCGCCTGATCGGCGAGGACGCGCTTGCCGCGACCACAAACGCCAACGTCGTCATGTTCCTGTTCTTTGCGCTGGTGATGGGCTTCGGCATGGCCAGCACGGTGCGCATCGGCCAGCATTTCGGCGCTGGCGACATTCCTGCGGCGCGCCGGAGCTTCGGCAACGGGCTGGGCTTTGCCATTGCCCTGTCGGTCGCCGGGTCTGCGCTCGGCCTGATCTTTGCCCCGGCCATGCTGCGGGCCATGGCGATCCCGGCGGGCAGCATGGACCTTGCCGTTACCTATCTGCGGGTCATCTTCTTCTCGATCCCCTTCGGCACGGCCAACATGATCCTTTCCATGGGCATGCGCGGTGCGGGTGATGCAAAATCACCAATGTTTTCAATGATTATCAGCGTCTTGCTGGACATCGGCCTTAATCCGCTGCTGATCATGGGCCTTGGCCCCATACCCGCGCTGGGCATAGCCGGTTCAGCGATTGCCAGCTTCATCGCGGGCATGGGGGGGATGCTGTTCCTGCTCTATCGCCTCTATGCCAAGGATCTGCCACTGCGCCTGCGCGGCAGCGAATTCCGCTATCTGATCCCGGCGGGGGCCGAACTGAAGTTCATGATCGGCAAGGGCATCCCGATGGGCACGTCGATGCTGCTGATGTCTTCGGCGCAGATGGTCATCGTCGGCTTCGTCAACCGCGAGGGCGTGGACGCGACGGCCGCCTATGGCGCGTCGATGCAGCTGTGGAACTTCCTGCAGATGCCGGCCTTCGCCATCAGCTCAGGCGTCAGCGCCATGGTCGCCCAGGCGATCGGCGCGAGCAAGCACGACCGGGTGAGCAAGGTTTCGAACGCTGGCATGATCGGCAATATCGTGATGACCGGCGTGCTTTCGGGCCTGCTTCTGCTGTTCGCGCGGCTCCTGCTGGCGCTGTTCCTGGGCAGCGAGAGCGGCGCCATTCCGATTGCCGTTCACCTGCAATGGGTGATTACCTGGAGCTTCATCATCATGGGCGCGTCGATGGTGATCGGCGGCACGCTGCGCGCCTACGGGGTGGTCTGGCTGCCGCTGGTGATCCAGGCCGTGGCGCTTTATCCTGTGCGGATCGGGTTCTACTTCGCCGCCTACCCGACTTGGGGCAGCGACGCGCTGTGGTGGTCGTTCCCCATCGCCTCGTGCTTCTCGGCGTTGGGAACGTGGATCCTTTACCTGCGCGGCAGCTGGCGCAGCAAACAGCACGAAGCCTACGTCAAGGCATAGGCCGGCACCGCCGTTTGCGGAGCCGGGGTCTGCTTACCGGCCCTGAGCGCGCCAGCGCATGACCGTGCGGTGGACCGAGGCTTCCTCGCCGCCGGTTTCGCGCCACAGTTCGGTGATGCTCGGGTCGGCCGATGCCGGGCGCTTCATTTCCTCAAGATCGTCAAAGGTGACGCGCATGGGGATGGAGACGCCTTCGCCGCACATGATCGCCTCGCGGTTGCGCAGCGCCGGAATGGAATCAAGGAACCCGCGCGAGCCTTCCGGCATGGCCGCTTTCACGAAGGCCTGGTCGCGATCGTTGTTGAGGCGCATCGAAATGATCGTGCCGCACTGCGAAAGCACGCCTTCGGCAAGATCGGACGGGCGCTGCGTGATCAGGCCCAGCGCCACGCCGTACTTACGGCCTTCCTTGGCGATACGGCTGAGGATGCGGCCCACCGACGATCCATCGGCGTTCTTCTCGTTCGGCACGTAGCGATGCGCTTCTTCGCAGACGAGCAGCACCGGGCGCTGCTTTTCATCGCGGCTCCAGATGGCGTGATCGAACACGAGACGCGCGAGCACGGCGACCACGGTCGAGGTAATTTCCGAAGGCACGCCCGACACGTCGATGATCGAGATCGGCTTGCTGTCGGCCGGCAAGCGGAAGATCTTGCCGATGAAGTCCGCCATCGTATCGGTGACGAGCATCCCGGAAAACATGAACTGGTAGCGCGGATCGTTGCGCAGTTCGTCGATCTTGGTCTTGATCCGCATATAGGGCGCCGAGGTGGTCGCCTTGTCCAGCTTGCCTGCCTCGTTCTGGATGATCGTCGTCAGATCGGACAGGACGTAGGGGATTGGGGAATCGACCGTGATGCGGCCCATCTGTTCGGCCAGACGGTTCTTCATGCGCGCCTGCAACAGGCATCGGGCAAGAATGTCAGCGTCTTCCTGGCGCTGTTCACCACTGGTCGTGAGCATGGCTTCGCAATGCTCTTCGAAGTTCATCAGCCAATAGGGCATGGCGAGGTTCGACACGTCGAACACCATGCCGGTCGTCTTGAACGCGGCGGCATATTCGCCGTGCGGATCGACCATGACGATATGGCCCTGCGGTGCCGCCTCGCAGATGCGGTGCAGGATCAGCGCGGCACTGGTCGACTTGCCGGTACCGGTCGAGCCGAGCAGCGCGAAGTGCTTGCCAAGGAACGCGTCGATGTAGATGCCGGCGCGGATATCGCGCGTCGGGAAAACGGTGCCGACCTGAATGGTGGAACGGCCATCGCTCGAATAGATCTGACGAAGATCGTTCGTCGTCGCGGGATAGACCAGCGCGCCCGGAATCGGATAGCAGGTGACGCCGCGGCGGAAGCCGTGGATGCGGCCGGTCAGGCGTTCTTCATCGCCTTCGCCAAGGAAATCGATCTGGGCGGTAATGCCGCCAGGGCTTTTCGTATCCTGCTTCTGCGTGCGGACCGAGGCCAGAAGCCAGCCACGACCGACGCGAATCTTGATCTGGCTACCCACCTGTCCGGCGAGCGCGACCGAGGGATCAAGATCCTGCGAACATTCGTTCAGGCGGCCAAGATCAAGCGCGATGGACGAGCTGGAACCGGCAATTTCCTGAATGATGCCAATGGGTTCAAGGGCGTTTTCGATGCGCGGTTGCCCGTGGCCTCCGGCGATGTCCTGCGGACTTGCCGGATGTGCATTATCAAAACCCTTCGAACTCATGTCCGACATCATGGGACGCCCCAATTCACCTGATTACGGTCTGGGCAAATACAGTTAACACGTTAAAATTGGCCTAAAATCGGCTGAAGATCCGTCCGGCGGCGAGGCCCATTCCCACCGCAACGAAGACGGCAAGCAGGCCATAGAGCAGGCCATAGCCTTCGGCGAAATCGGCGATGGCGCGTTCGAAGCCGCGCTTGTGCACGGTGACGTGCGCCGTCGCCGAAGCCACCACTCGCCCGCGACTGACGGCCAGCGTTTCGGCGGTATAGTCACCCACGGGCACGGACGAGGGCAGCCGTATGCGTGCTTGGTAAAGCACCTGCTCGCTTATCGTAACGGACCCGTCGTTCTGCTGGTAAAGCCCGTCCTTGCCCATGATCGACACCAGTCCGTCGGAAAACCGGCGCTGCTTGGCCGGGTCGATGGTGCCGATCGGCGACAGCTGCAGCGATGGCAGGCCCATTTCGTAGATCGCCGCCGTGCGGGCATCGACGATCTTCTCGATCGGACGGGACGAGGCGACCGCATAGTACCCCGGCGCCGAGCGGTATTCGTTGCTCGATCCGTTGACCCAGATGCCGGCAAGGCGCTTCTTTTCGCGCACGACGATCGACCGCGTCGGCCCTTTGAGGATCACGACGATATCGTAATCCCGGCCCGCGCGAATGCCGCTGGGATCGAGGATCGCGCCGTAGAGCAGAAGCTCGGTGCCGGTGAACCCCTGCCGCACCTCCACTTCGTGCTGCGACACTTCCGGCACCAGGATCGGATCCGCCGCCGCCGTCAGCAGCCACAAGCACAGCAGCGAAAACAGCCGCTTCATAACGGCGATACCGTGTAGATCGCCTCTGGCCGGTAGGTGAGCCCCAGCATCATCCGGAAGGCCACCAGCAGGACAAGGATGGCAAGCACCAGCCGCAGCCGCTCCGCCGGGATCTGCAAGGCGAAGCGCGCACCCAGCTGCGCGCCGGTGACCGATCCGAGCAGCAGCAGCGCAGCAAGCACGATATCGACAGCGTGCGTCGTCAACGAATGCATCAGGGTCGTGGCGATGGTGGTGAACAGGATCTGGAACAGCGAGGTACCGACGACGACATTGGCGCTCATGCCCAGGATGTAGAGCATGGCCGGAACCAGAACGAAGCCACCGCCGATGCCCATCAGCATCGTCAGGATGCCGGTCACGACTCCCAGCAGCAGCGGCGCCAGCGGCGAGATGTACAGGCCCGACCGGTAGAAGCGCCAGCGCATGGGCAGGCTGGCGACGAGCGGGTGGTGCCGGCGTTTCTTGGCCGGCACGGGCACGCCGGTGCGCTGCGCCTGAATGGCGGCCCAGGCATCGCGCGCCATGACGATGCCGATCCCGCCGAGCAGAAGCACGTAGAGAATGTTGATCAGCGTATCGATCTGGCCGAGCGCGGTGAACAGGTTGAACAGCAGAGCGCCCAGCCCGGTGCCGACGATGCCGCCAGCGACCATCACCGCCCCCATCTGGTAATCGACCCCTCCGCGCCGCGAATGGGCAAGCACGCCCGAAACGCTGGCTCCGGTCACCTGGCTTGCGGCAGAGGCCGCCGCGACCGTAGGCGGGACGCCATAGAAGATCAGCAATGGCGTCGTCAGGAAGCCCCCGCCGACACCAAACATGCCGGACAGCACCCCCGTCAGCACCCCCAGCCCGACAATGACGAGCAGGTTCACCGCAAGGTTGGCTATGGGTAGATAGACATCCATGAGACAGGCTCCACGCCTAAACCCAAAGAGGCCGACTGTTAAGGCAGAACCTTAGAATCCTGCGGACAAGGTAATCGCTGGCCCCGATTGCGGGGCCGCCTTGCCCGCCAGCCGGAACCGCCAGTCCGCGGCCAGGCGAACGGTCGATTGCGTGGTGGGATGCAGGGTCACGCGCGCGGTCGGCCCGGCGTCAAGCCGCGATGCGCCTTTTTGCGCGCCGCCCCACAGGCCGCCACCCGCCGAAAATTCGGCGCCGGCAATCCGCGCGATATCGCGTTCGATGCGCATCTGCCCGTCGACGAACGCAGTCGCGCCGGTGCCGCCGACCCAGCCCGCCTGCGCATAGCTTTCCGCCTTCAGGCGCAGCGGCAGCGCAACGGGCGGCAATTCGCTGACCAGCGCGACGGCGGGCCTCACACGATTGGCGCCAAAGCTTCGGGTGACCCGCATTTCTCCCATGGCCGCGATCGGCACGCCGCGCAGCGGCCGCGTGGACAGGCCCAGCGCGGCTTCCTGCTCCCGCACGCCGCCAAGCGCCGCGCTGGCCCGCAGATATGCCGTCGGCCGCAGGGGCGAGGTGGTGTCGATCCGATAACGCAGGACCATGCCGGCCTGGCTCGCGCCATAGGAACCGCCAATTGCCGCAAGCGCCGGCGCGCCGCCGCCCCGCCGCAGCAGCAACCAGCCATCGCCCGACCAGCGCCTCGCCGTCGTGGCAGGCTCCGCTCCGCGCGAGGCCGCGTTGGCCGTGCGCACCACATCGGGCACCGGAATCTGGCTAAAGGCAGAGAGGAACAGCAACTGATGCCCACCCGCGAGCATGGGGTTCGGACGCCGCTGCACCGCCGCGCCGGTTGCTTGTGCCACCGGGGCCGCCGATGGAACGTCGGGCGCGATCAGTGGCGTGGGCGCGGGCATCGGAGCCGCCAAAACCGGCGGGGGCGCGATGGACGGCAGCGGTGTCGCCAGCGGACGCGGCATGGCCTGTGGAAAACCAAGGGCGCGCTCGTCAGTTCCGAAGTCGGCCGCTGGTGCGCTTGGCGCGATTGCGACGGGCGCAGCTTCAGCACCGGCGGTGGCCGAGCGATCCGCCGGCTGCCCTTCGACGGCCGCCGTGGGCGAGCTGGAAAAGACGCCCTGATAGGCGATCGGGTTGTCGCCGTAGGCCGCCGAGGGAACATTGATGATGACCACCCGCACCACCATCCACGCGCCGACCAGTCCGGCCAGAGCATAGAGCGGTTGTCCGCGCGTCTTGCCGTCCGCCCGCTTCACTGGCGCGCTTCCCGGACCAGAACGGGATGGGTGCTGTGCCGGGTCTTCTCCCAAACCGGCACCTCACCCGCCAGCGATCGCAGATAGGCGGCAAAGGCGCGGCGCCCGGCCATAATTGCGATAACATTGGCCACCGGGATGCGCAGGACGGCGCGGAAGCCTTCGACAAAGCCATATTCGCGCGCCGTGAAGGCAAAGCGCATGACCATCCGCCAGACGAGGCCGGCAAGGCAAACCCACACCATCACCGCCATGGCCGTGGACGCGGGTCGTGGGTCGGCAAGGCCGGCGTGGTGCGCCAAGGCGAGCACCGGCGACAGGATCAGCAGGAAATAGGCAATGGCGAGCAGCAACGCGGCCAGCGGCCCCCGGCGATCGCGCAGCGACATCCACACGTCGACCGGCTTGCCCCACCATCCGAGCCGCTCCCAGCCCTGAAAGGCAATGCCATGGACCCAGCGCGTCTTCTGGCGCACGGCTTCCGGCAAGGTCGCCGGGAAGTAGCTGCGCGTGGCGACGAGTTCGCCCTTGGCATCGCGCAGGCGCAGGAACCGGCTTTGCCCGCCCCGGCGCGCGATGAGCAGGCCCAGCTCATAGTCCTCGGTCAGGCATTCGGCCTCGAACGGTCCCGCCGCCCCGGGACCGCGCGCCAGCAGAAGCTGATCGAGCACCTCTCGCCGCAGGGCGCAGCCAACGCCAGCCGAAGGCAAGGCCGCGCCAAGCGCATCGCGCACGACCATGGCCTTGCCGTGCGCCTCGGCAAATTCGTCAATGTAGTGGCCCGAAATCCAGCGCCCGCCCGCAAGCGGTTCCGGCCGCACGGGCAATTGCACAAAGCTGGAATCGCTCAGCGCTGTGTCCATCACCGTCAGGGCAGCCGGATGAACCATGTCTTCCGCATCGTGCAGGATCACCGAACGGAAGGTAACCCCGCTGCGCCGTTCATCATCGCACAGGGCGCGGTAAAGCCGGTTGAGACAGTCCGCCTTGGTGGTCGGCCCGTCCTGATCGAGCAGGATCAGGCGAACGCGCTGATCGTTCTGGATCGCCGCCATTGCAGCCATGATCGTATCCGGATCGTTGGCGTAGCAACCGATGTAGATGCGCAGCTTGGCATGGGGCCAGGCTTCGAGCGCGTGGCGGATCGTCGCGCCGATCACTTCGGCTTCCTGCCAGGCGGGAATGAACACGGCGGCCCGGCCAAGCAGCGGCCGGTTTTCGACATCGGGGACGAGTGTGTGGGTGCGGCGCTTCTTCACCAGGCGCTGCCACAGCCAGACGAGATCGATCGCAACCTCGTCGGCAATGCCGAGCATGAACCAGAAGGCGGCAAAGAGCATCAGTTCGTGCTCGACCGACCGCAGCAGGCCGAACACATTGGCCGAGGACGGCGCAAATGCGTCGATTGCAGACAGCAGATCCACCTCGCCCGGTCCCCCGATGATTCCCCTACGAATCAATGCATAAGTCGCGCCGGATTTCCTTGCAACGCCCGTTTTTACAATCGTAAAAGGCGCTATGAAAAGGCATAGGCATCTTGCAGGGAAAATCGCCTCCGCGCTGGTCCGGCTGGCGCATGGCGATGCCGGTGCCGGGCTCATCCTGCTGGCCTGCGCCGCACTGGCGCTCGCGCTGGCCAATTCCCCTTTTGCGCCGGCCTGGCAGCATGTGCTGCATGGCGAACTGCCGGTCGTCGGCCATGATCTGCACCACTGGATCAACGATGGCCTGATGGCGATTTTCTTTTTCGTCGTCGGCCTGGAGATCAAGCGCGAGGTGCTCGATGGCGAACTCGCCTCTCCCGCGCGGCGACGTCTGCCCGTCCTCGCGGCGGCGGCCGGTATGGCGCTGCCTGCGCTGGTCTATCTGGCGGTTGCCCGCGATGCGCCTGGTCTTGCCGCAGGATGGGCCATCCCGGCGGCCACCGACATCGCCTTTGCCGTCGGCGTGCTGGCGCTGGCCGGAAGGGGATTGCCGCCCAGCCTGCGCCTGTTTCTGCTCACCGTGGCGATCGTTGACGATCTGGGCGCCGTGGCGATCATCGCGCTGTTCTATTCGCAGGGCATCAGCCTTGTCTGGGGCGGCGCGGCGCTGCTGGCCATTGCTGTCATGGTGGCGATGAACCTGCTGGGTGCGAAGCGCGGATACCTGTTCACGCCGCTGGCCGTGATCGCCTGGTACTGCACGCTGCATTCCGGCGTGCACGCGACCATTGCCGGCGTTCTCGCCGCCATGACCATTCCGCTGCGGCTCGACGATGAGGGTGACAGCCTGTTGCTGCGCATGGAGCACGCGCTGGCGCCGTGGAGCGCCTACCTCATCGTTCCGCTGTTCGGGCTCGCCAATGCCGGCGTGGCGCTGGGTGGCGGTGCGAGTGCCCTTGCGACTCTTCCCGTCGCCGTTGCGCTCGGCCTGTTCGTGGGCAAGCAGGTCGGCGTCCTGGGCGCAGTCCTGGTCGCGGAAAAGCTGGGACTGGCAAAGCGGCCAGCCGGTGCGACCACGCTGCAGCTGTGGGGCCTGTCGGCTCTGTGCGGGATCGGCTTCACGATGAGCCTGTTCATTGGCGCGCTGGCCTTCCCCGCCTCGCCCGAACTTGTGGACGAGGCGAAGATCGGCGTGCTCGCGGGGTCGGCCCTGTCGGGCCTGCTCGGGTTTGTGCTGCTGCGGTCCGGCCAGAGGCCAGCAGCTCAGGGTGCTGGCGGCGTGCAGGCGTAGCGGTCATCCCAGCGCAGAGCGCCAGGTGCCTTGCCAGGCGTCGGCGTCTTGGAAACGCAAGTCGAAACCGGCGGCGATACTTGCATCACACCGACACTGGTGTTTACGCCGCCGCCCATGACATTGGATACCGACAGGAAGTTCTGATGGTGCTGATGGCTATAAAAATCCTTGGACAGCCCACTGACCTTGCCCGCGACGGAAAAGTGCTGAGCTGCAAGCGCTTTGCGCGCGTTCTCCTGTGCGGCAACAGCAGCCTTTAGGCTAGCAACCTCTGCCTTCAGCGCGGCAAGTTCGGCACGCAGCTGTGCAATCGACGGATCAGCGGCGACCGCCGTGCCTGGCTGGCCGATGCGGACAGGCTGGGTCTGCGCGACAGCGGGCGCCGACAGTGATGAAACAATAAGGGCGAGCGCAGGTACGACCAGGTTGATCGGCGTGGCATTCTGCATCGTCAATTCTCCGGAAAGATGGATCTTTTGCGACCTGCTGACTTTTGCGGGAAAGTTTCTGACAAGCCCGACCAAGTCAAGCCCCGGATGCCGCCGAGTCCTACCAGCTGCCGGTGTTTTCCATCGACGCCCACGGCTCCTGCGGCGGCAGGTTGCCGTCCTGCAGAAGCTCGATCGAGATGCCGTCGGGCGTCTTGACGAAGGCCATGTGGCCATCGCGCGGCGGGCGGTTGATTGTATGTCCGGCAGCCATCAGCGCCGCGCAGGTGGCGTAGATGTCGTCGACCCGGAACGCCAGATGCCCCATGTTGCGCCCGCCGGTATAGCCGCTTTCGTCCCAGTTGTGCGTCAGTTCCACCTCGGCAACGCCTTCCTGCCCCGGAGCAGACAGGAAGATGAGCGTGAACCGGGCCTTTTCGTTGTCAAAGCGTCGCGTTTCCTTGAGGCCGATCAGTTCGAAAAAAGCGATGGTGGCGTCCGGGTCCGAAACGCGGATCATGGTGTGCAGGTATTTCGTCATGCGCGGCACCATAAACAGGAACGGCCCGCCACGCAAAAAGCATGGCGAGCCGCCCGTTCCGTCCTGCGGAAAGTCAGATCAGAAAGCGAACTTCACCGTGCCGACCACGGCATCGTTCGAGAAGCTCTTGATCGAGGTGCCATCGACACCGACGTAGGACACGCCGACCGACAGGTTCTTTGTCAGGTTGGCCGTTGCGCCAAACGAATAGTCCCAGCCGCCATCGGTGCTCTTCAGCGTCAGGCGGTTCGGCGAGAGGGCGCCGCTGGTGTAGCCAGCGTGTGCGCTCAGCGTCACCGGGGTGTTCGGAATGGCAAGGCCCAGATCGGTGTAGACATACAGGTTGTCGTCACCGCCCAGCGAATCCTGCTTCCACGCATAGGCCATGCCGACCTTGGCGGTTGCCGGGCCCATCGTGGTCGAAAGCGAGGCATAGGGTTCGAAGACGTTGCCGTCACCCACGCTGCCCGAAGGGTACACGTAGTAGAGCAGGCCCACGTCAGCGGTCACGCCCTTGGCGATTTCGCCGGTCCAGCCGCCGTAGACGTCGAGTTCCATGTTGCCATAGACGTCAAGCGCATCCTGTTCGAGGTTCGAGCCCCAGGCGCCGACGTAGAAGCCGCTGGAATGGTTGACATTGATCGCACCCTGCACAGCCATGTCACCGCCCGAAAGCG
This sequence comes from Novosphingobium sp., assembly GCA_046063225.1. Taxonomy (GTDB): domain Bacteria; phylum Pseudomonadota; class Alphaproteobacteria; order Sphingomonadales; family Sphingomonadaceae; genus Novosphingobium. Next base: position 13,142 of record JBJTLW010000108.1, read on the forward strand.
AGAGGCCGCGGAAGCGATAGTCGGTCACGAAGGCAACGTTGCCCGTGATCGTAACGTCCTTGGGCGGATCGGCTTCATCAGCGAGAGCCGGGTTCGCAGCAAGAACAGCGCCCGTCAGGGCAGTTGCGGCGAGAACACCGCGGATGGACGTAAGCATGACAAATCCCTCAGGTTGTTTAAGTCGCTTCGTCCCACC
>JBJTLW010000109.1:0-14803 GCA_046063225.1 Novosphingobium sp.
CGTTACCGGTGACGGTGCCGACCGGAGCAACATTCACGTTGCCGCCGCCCGAAGTGGCGTAGATGCCCCAGCCATTGCTGCCCAGGGTGGTGCCGGTGCCAACCACGTTCACGTTGCCGGTGCCGGTCGAGATGGCGAGGACGCCGCTCTTGCCGCCCGTGACAGTGCCGGTGGTCAGCACGTCAACCGTGCCGGCCAGCCCCGAGCGAGCCAGGATACCGTAGTTGTTGGTACCCGTGGCACTGCCAGCACCCGTGATCGTGATGTTGCCCGAACCCGATTCCGCGTGGATGCCCATGGTGGCACCGGTAACGGTCGTGTTGTTGGCGATCGCGATGTTGCCGAACTGGCTGGCGGTGTTGATGCCGGCAAGGGTGGTGCCCTTAACGGTGTTGTTCACGTTGACCGAGACATTTCCGTAGAGGGCAGTGCCCGCGTAGATGCCTTCGTTGCCCGTGACCGTGCCGGTCGGCGAAACGGTGACGTTGCCGCCGCCCGAGGTGGCGTAGATGCCCCAGCCGTTGCTGCCCAGGGTGTTGCCGGTGCCAAGGACGTTCACGTTGCCCACGCCGGTCGACATGGCGATCACGCCGGTCTTGCCACCCGTTACCGTGCCGGTCGACTGGACGGTAACCGTACCAGCACCGCCCGAGCGAGCCAGGATGCCGTAGGCACTGGTGCCCGTGGCGCTGCCTGCACCCGAGATCAGGATGTCGCCCGAACCCGATTCCGCGATGATGCCGCTGGTGGCACCGGTCGAGGAGACCGCGTTGTTGATGACGATGAACCCTGCGCTGGTGTTGGTGTTGATACCCGCCAGCGTGGTGCCGGTGATGGCCTTCACGGCGTTGACCGTAACCGAACCGTTGGCGGTGGAGCCGGCGTAGATGCCTTCGTTACCGGTAACCGTCGAAGCCGGAGCAACAATGACGTTGCCGCCGCCCGAGGTGGCGTAGATGCCCCAGCCGTTGTTGCCAACGGTGGTGCCGGTGCCGGACACGTTCACGTTGCCGGTGCCGAGCGACATGGCGATGACGCCGGTCTTGCCGCCGGTGACCGCACCCGTCGAGAGAACATCAACCTGGCCGGTGCCATTCGAACGGGCAAGGATGCCGTATTCGGTGGTGCCGGTGGCCGATCCCGTACCCGAGATCTTGATGTTGCCCGTGCCGGATTCCGCGATGATGCCCGAAGTGAAGCCCGTCACGGTCGTGTTGTTGACGACCGAGATGTTGCCGAACTGGCTCGCGGTGTTGATGCCGGCGAGGGTGGTGCCCTTGACGGTGTTGTTCACGGTGACGGCGACATTTCCTGCCAGCGCGGAGCCAGCGTAGATGCCTTCGTTGCCAGTGACAGTTCCGGTCGGTGCCATGGTGACGTTACCGCCGCCCGAGGTGGCATAGATGCCCCAGCCGTTGCTGCCCAGGGTGTTGCCGGTGCCAAGGACGTTCACGTTGCCGGTGCCAAGCGACATGGCGATGACGCCCGTCTTGCCGCCGGTCACAGTGCCAGTGGTCAGCACATCAACCGTGCCTGCACCGCCTGAGCGAGCCAGGATACCATAGGCACTGGTGCCCGTGGCGCTGCCCGCACCCGTGATCTTGATGTTGCCCGAGCCGGATTCCGCGATGATGCCGCTGGTGGCACCGGTCGAGGAGACCGAGTTCGAGATGGCAATCGGACCTGCGCCCGAGCTGGTGTTGATGCCAGCCAGAGCCGTGCCCTTGATCGCGGAGGTCGCCGTGACGGTGACGGAACCTGCGCCGGTCGATCCGGCATAGATGCCTTCGACGCCGGTTACGGTGCCAACCGGAGCCACGGTGACGTTGCCGCCGCCCGAGGTGGCGTAGATGCCCCATCCCGTGCTGCCGAGGGTCGTGCCGGTGCCAAGGACGTTCACGTTGCCGGTGCCGAGCGACATGGCGATGACGCCGGACTTGCCGCCGGTGACCGTGCCGGTCGACAGAACGTCAACCGTTGCCGTGCCACCCGAACGGGCAAGGATGCCGTAGGCGGTGGTACCGGTGGCCGAGCCAGCTCCGGTGATCGAGATCGCGCCCGAGCCCGATTCAGCGACAATGCCGCTGGTCTGGCCGGTCGACGAAACCGAGTTGGAGATGGTGATCTTGCCTGCGCCCGAGCTGGTGTTGATGCCAGCCAGGGTGGTGCCCTTGATCGCCGAGGTTGCCGTTACGTTGACCGTTCCGCCAGCGGTGGTGCCAGCGTAGATGCCTTCGTTGCCGGTAACCGTGCCGACCGGGACGACATTGACGTTACCGCCGCCCGATGTGGCGTAGATGCCCCAGCCGTTGCTGCCCAGCGTGTTGCCGGTGCCGGTGACGTTCACGTTGCCGGTGCCGAGCGACTGCGCGATGACGCCGCTCTTGCCGCCGGTAACGGTGCCGGTCGACAGGACGTCGATCGTCGCCGAACCACCCGAGCGGGCGAGGATGCCGTATTCGGTGGTGCCGGTGGCCGAGCCAGCGCCCGTGATCGAGATCGATCCGGTGCCCGATTCCGCATGGATGCCGATGGTGTTGCCGGTCGACGAAACCGCGTTCGAGATCGTGATCGAGCCCTTGTCGGTGGCGGCGTTGATGCCGGCATCGACAGTACCGGTAATGGCGTCAACCGCCGTCACCGTTACCGTGCCCGTCAGGCCGGTTGCAGCGAAGATGCCTTCGTTGCCCTTGACCGTCGAAGCCGGGGCGACGTTGACATTGCCGCTGCCCGAGATGGCGTAGATGCCCCAACCGTTGCTGCCGAGCGTAGCACCCGTGCCGCTGACGGTGACGTTGCCCGAACCTTGCGAGATCGCGACGACGCCCGACTTGCCGCCGGTTACGGCGCCCGTGGTCAGGACATCAACCGAAGCCGGACCATCGGTGCGTGCCAGGATACCGTAGTTGTCGGTACCCGTTGCCGAACCCGCGCCGGTGATCAGGATCGAACCCGAGCCCGATTCCGCCACGATGCCGCTGGCCTGACCCGTCGAGGAGACTGCGTTCGAAATCGTGATCGAACCTGCGCCCGTCGAGGTGTTGATGCCGTTCAGCGTGGTGCCGGTGATGGCGGCCACCGCGGTGACCTTGACGGTTCCGCTTGCGGTCGTGGCAGCGAAGATGCCTTCGTTGCCCTTCACGGTCGAGGCCGGCGTCACGAGGACGTTGCCGCCACCCGAAACCGCGTAGATGCCCCAGCCGTTGTTGCCCACCGTGGCGCCCGTGCCGGACACCGTCACGTTACCGGTGCCGAGCGACTGGGCGATGACGCCGGTCTTGCCGCCGGTAACCGTACCGGTGGTCAGAACGTCGACGGTAGCCGTGCCGCCCGAGCGGGCGAGGACACCGTAGTCGCTGCTTCCAAGGATGTTGCCAGCGCCAGTGACCGACACCGCACCCGTGTTCGATTCAGCGACAACGCCGCTGACCGAACCGGTGACACCGCCAGCCTGAGCGACCGTGATGGAACCTGCGTCCGTCTTTGCCGAGACGCCGTTGCCCGCGCCGCCGGTAACCAGGGCAGGGGTGGTGATGGCAACGGTGCCGGCACCGTTGGTGGTGGCCGAGATGCCGTCGCCGCCCGTGCCGGTGACCGTCGAAAGCGGGTTGACGACAATGTTGCCGCCGTTGGTCAGGGCAACGATGCCCGAACCGGCCTTCGACAGGACCGTGCCGGTGTTCAGCACGTTGACGTTGCCGCCACCGGTCGATTCCACGTCCACGCCATTGAGCTGGCTGGTGACGGTACCCGTGGTGGTGACATCGACATTGCCCGAAGCCGTGCCGTCAATGCCGACGCCGGTAGCCGCGACAATTGCGTTGCTGCCGGTGACCAGCAGGTTGCCAGCGGCAACCGAAGCATAGACGCCGTTGGTCTGGCCCGAGATCGTGCCGCCCGTCGAGGTGATGGCGACGTCGCCCGTGCCGGTGTGGGTGGCCTTGATGCCATCCGCAGCCGTACCGGTGACATTGCCAACGGTCGTTACGGTGATCGTGCCGGTGCCGTTCGAGGCCGCGGTGATACCCGTTGCGCCGCTGATCGAGCCGCCAGTGGTGTTCACGGTGACGAGGCCGGCCTTGCCGCCCGTCTGCTGGATCAGCACGCCCGATCCGGTGCCGCCGACGATCGTCTGGCTGCCCGTCAGGGTTACGTTACCCGCACCCGTCGTGGTCAGGCTTACGCCGTCGGTGCCGCCGTTGACATTGCCCGAGCCGGTGACGAGCGCGTTGCCGTCAACGACCGTGGACAGGATGCCTTCGAACGACTTGCCGGTGATGGTGCCGGTGTTGGTGACCGTGTTGGTGCCGGTGGTGGTTGCAACCTGCTTCACGCCGATGTCATCGCCGTAGATCAGGCCGGCATTGGTGACCGAGTTCGCGCCCGAGGCGGTGAGCTGGTCGGAGCCAATGATCGGATCGATCTTGCCAGTCGCGCTGACGACGAGGGTGTTGTTGCCACCGATCGAGGTCTGCTTGACGCCGGTGAAGCCCGGAGCGGTCACTTCACCATTGACGGTGACGAGTGCCGTGCCGGTCGAAACGCCAAGGTTGGTTTCGATGCCGTTGCCACCCGTTGCGTTGACCAGCTTGCCCACCGCGTTGGTGACGGTGATGTTGCTGGCGTTGGCAAGGAGCGAGGTGTTTTCGGCATAGATGCCGACCCCGTTGGCCGAATAGACATCTCCGTTGGCCGCGACGTTGATCTCACCGCCGTCCGACTTCGTGTAGATGCCGTTCATACCACCCGAGACGGTGCCCTGCGCCGTCACGAAGGTGCCGCCCGAGCCGCTGAGGGCCTGGATGCCGTCGTTGACGCTGCCGACGATCGTGCCGACGGTCGATACGTTGACCTTGCCGAAGGTGTTGGTGACGGCCTGGATGCCGTAGCCGCCCTGACCGACGACATTGGCAGCCGGAGCAACATTGACGTTGCCGCCATTGCTGTTGGCCAGAATGCCGCTGCCGGTTGCGCCGACATTGCCGGTTCCCGAAACGGTCACATTGCTTGCGCCCGTCGAGGTAGCCTTGATGCCGTCGCCGCCCTGTGCGGTGACCGTGCCGGTGCCGAGGATGTCGATCTTGCCGCTGGTGGTGGCAATGATGCCGCTGCCAGCGCGCGAGAGGACATTGCCGACGCCCGAGGTGTTGATTGCGCCGTTCAGCGAGGTGGCGGTGATGCCATCAAGCTTCGAGTCGACGCCACCAGCGTTGGCGATGGTGATCGAACCGTCCTTGGTCGTGGCAGTGATACCAGCGCCGTTGAGCGACGAGACGAGGGCAGGGGTCGTGATCTGGACCGTGCCGCCAGCGCCCGTGGTCGCTTCGATGGCCGTGCCGTTGATCGTCGCAACCGTCGAGGCCGGAGCCACGACAACGTCGCCGATCGAGGACACACCCTTGATGCCGCCGGTGGTGCCAGTGACAGCGCCGGTGCCCGAGATGGTCACGCTGCCGGCAACGGCTTCGGCATTCACGCCGATCTGGCCGGCATTGACCTTGCCCGTGCCGGTGATCGTGATGTTGCCTGCAGTGTTGCTGGCCTTGATGCCGTCATTGGCCGTGCCATTGACGTCGCCCGGACCCGAGATGGTGATCGCACCGACCGCAGTCGTGGCGATGATGCCGTTCGTAGCGCCGGTCACGCCGCCGTTGTTGACGACGTTGACCTTGCCGAGGCCGGCCGAGGCTTCGATGCCGTTCGCGACACCGCCCGTAACCAGACCAGCGGTCTGGACGTCGATGTTGCCCAGCAGGGCGCTGGTGGCAATGATGCCCGAACCGCCCTTGCCGGTGACCGTCGAAGCCGGAGCGACGGTGACGTTGCCCCAGGTCGTGGTGGCCTTGATACCGTCGACGCCAGCGTCAACCGCACCGGTGCCGGTGACTTCGATGTTACCCTTGATGGCGATGTTCGCGAGAACACCGGTTCCGGTTGCCGTGACGGTTCCCGAGTCGGTGATCTTGATCGTCGTGGTGCCCAGCAGGCTGCCGGTTGCCGAAGCGTCGATACCGTTGCCGCCATTGGCCGTTACGTTGCCCGGGCCGGAAACGGTGATGTTTCCGGTGGTCGAGCTGGCAACGATGCCGTTGGCCGAGCCGACCACACCGCCGTTGTTGACGATGGAGTTCGCGCCCTTCGCGGTCGTCGAGGTGATGCCGTTGCCAGCATTGCCCGTGACCAGGCCAGCCGTGGTGATCGAGACCGTACCCGTGCCAGCGGTGCTGGCGGTGATGCCGTCGCCGCCACCGCCGAAGACGATGCCGCCCGGAGCGACCGTGACGTTACCCGTGCCGGACGTGGCAAGGATGCCCGTTCCGCCAGCCGAATTGACGTCGCCAGTGCCGGAAACGTTTACCGCGCCCTTGCCGGTGGTGGTTGCGCTGATGCCGGTGCCGGTGGAGGTCACCTTGCCGGTCGACAGCACGTCGATGTTGCCGGCTGCGGTCGAGTTGGCGAGAATGCCGACGCCGCCGTTGGCGTTCACGTCGCCAGCACCAAGAACCTTGATGCCGCCCGAAGTGCTGCTGGCGTTGATGCCGTTGGTTGCGCCAACGACGCCGTTGGTGTTCGTGATCGTGGTCTGGCCGGCCTGAGCCGAAGTCTGGATACCGTCGCTGACACCGCCCGTGACCAGGCCGGCTGTCGTAACAGTTACGGTACCCGTGCCAACCGTTGATGCGACGATACCGGCGCCGCCCTTGCCGAGAACGGTCGAGGCCGGTGAAACGAGCACGTTACCGCCGTTTGACGAGGCAACGATACCGTTGCCGCCGGCATCAACTGCGCCAGTGCCCGATACAGTGACATTGCCTGCACCATCGGATGTGGCGACCACGCCGTTACCCGTCGCGGTCACCGTGCCGGTGCCGAGAACGTCAACCGTGCTGTTGCCCTGGGCAAGCACACCGATGCCGTTATTGGCAACAACGTTGGCAGTTCCCGAAACCTTCACGGTTCCGTTGTTGGCCAGGGCCATAATGCCGTTGATACCGCCGGTCACCGTGGTGCCGTTCGCAGCAACCTGCACGTTACCCGTGCCGGTGTTCTGCGCCAGGATGCCCTGGCCGGCAGTGCCGGTGACATCACCGGATGCTGCTACGTCCACAAGGCCGCCCGTTGCCGTGGCGTTGATACCGGTGTTCGTACCCGAAACGGCGCCGCCCGCATTGACCGCGCTTCCGCCCGTGCCTGCGAAGGCGTCAATGCCATCGCCATTGCCGCCGGTGACAGCGCCAACGGTTGTGACAGCGACGCTGCCTGCACCATTCGTCGAGGCGAAGATGCCGGTGCCGCCCTTGCCGAGAACGGTCGAGAGCGGGGAGACGACGACGTTGCCGCCGTTCGATGTGGCCTGAATGCCGTTGCCTCCGGCAACGACTGCGCCCGTACCGGATACGGTTACAGCGCCCGCACCGCTGGAGTTGGCAACGACGCCGTCGCCAGTTGCCGTAACGGTGCCGGTGCCAAGAACGTCGACCGTGCTGTTGCCCTGAGCGAGAACGCCGATGCCGCCATTGGCAATAATGTTTGCGCTGCCAGAGACCTTGACCGTGCCGTCATTGGCCTGGGCGATGATACCGTTCAGTCCGCCGCTGACGGTGGTTCCTGTGACAGCAACTTGCACATTACCTGTGCCAGAGTTTTGCGCGTAGATGCCCTGTCCGGCCGTTCCGGTAACGTCGCCCGCTGCGTTGACATCGACGAGGCCGCCGGTTGCCGTTGCCTGGATGCCGGTGTTCGTGCCCGAAACCGCACCGCTCGCGTTGACCGAGCTGCCGCCGCTGCCCGCGATGGCATCAATGCCGTCGCCATTGCCGCCAGTGACCGCGCCGATCGTGGTTACAGCAACGCTGCCCGCGCCATTCGTGAAGGCATAGATGCCGGAGCCGTTCTTGCCGGTGACGGTCGAAAGCGGGGAGACGGAAACATTGCCGCCATTCGATGTTGCAACGATGCCGGTGAAGCCGGCGTCAACCGCTCCCGTACCAGAAACCGTGACATTGCCAGCTCCGCTCGAGGCGGCATTAATGCCATTACCGGTGGCCGTAACCGTGCCGGTGCCAAGTACGTCAACCGCGCCGTTGCCCAGAGCAAGCACGCCGATTCCGCCATTGGCAACAATGTTCGCGCTGCCGGAAACCGTTACCGTCCCGTTGTTTGCCAAGGCGATGATGCCGTTCGAGCCGCCCGTCACCTTGGCGCCCGTAACATCAACCTGAACGTTACCCGTGCCAGAATTTTGAGCCAGAATGCCCTGGGCGATCGTGCCCGTAACATCGCCCGACGCCTTCACGTCGACCAGCCCGCCAGTCGCGATAGCAGCGATACCGTTGAACAGGCCAGACACGGCTCCGCCCGCATTGACCGAGCTTCCGCCCGTGCCGGCGATGGCATCAATGCCGTCACCATTGCCGCCGGTAGTGGCAGCAAGAGTGGTCACGGATACGCTGCCCGCACCGTTGGTGGTTGCAAAAATACCGGCGCCGCCCTTGCCAAGAACGGTCGAGGCCGGTGCAACGACCACGTTGCCACCGTTCGACGACGCCAGAATGCCGGTGACGCCTGCATCAACCGCACCAGTACCCGAGACAGTGACAGCGGCCGCACCGCTGGACTGTGCGATGATACCAAAGTTCGCTGCTGTGATGGTGCCGGTGCCAAGAACGTCAACCGTGCTGTTGCCCGATGCCAAGATGCCAGCGCCCGGGTTGGCCACAATATTGGCGCTGCCCGAAACCTTGACCGTCCCGTTCGTTGCCTGAGCCAAGATGCCGAACTGGCTGCCCGTGACCGTGGTGCCGCTCGCAAGAACCTGAACATTGCCCGTTCCGGAGTTCTGTGCGGAAATCCCGGTGAAGCTGCTGCCAGTGACATCGGCTGAAGCAACTACGTCAACAAGGCCGCCGGTCGCCGTCGCACTGATGCCATTGGCTGTGCCGGTAACCGTGCCGCTTGCATTGACGGAGCTGCCACCGGTACCACCTGTTGCAGTAATACCGTTACCGTTCTTGCCCGTGACGGTATTCACAGTGGTGACCGAGGTGCTTCCCGCACCGTTGGTGCTGCCGATGACGCCAGAACCGTTGTTGCCTACCACCGTGGAGAGCGGCGAGATGACGACGTTGCCGCCGTTGGAAAGAGCAAGGATACCGTTGGTGCCGCCGCTAACGGCTCCCGTGCCGGATACGGTGACGTTGTTAGCACCCGTGGAATTGGCGAAAATGCCGTTCAGCGTGCCGGAGACCGCACCGGTTCCGAGAACGTCGATTGTACCAGCGGTCGATGCATTGATGCCAGCACCGTTGTTGCCAGTGACATCGCCCTTGCCATCGATCGTGATGTTGCCGGTGGTCGAGGTTGCAAGAATACCGATCGTTGCGCCAACCACGCCGCCATCGTTGGTGACGTTGATGCTGCCGTTACCAGACTGGGCGAGAACGCCCATGAGGGCGCCGCCGGTGACGAGACCGGTTGAAGTGATGTCGACAGTGCCAGCGCCATTCGTCACGCCAGCGATACCGATACCGCCCTTGCCCGTGACGGTCGAAGCCGGAGCGATAACGACGTTACCACCGGCCGAGCTGCCGACGATGCCGGTGCCACCGGCCGTAACCGTGCCCGTACCCGAAACAGTAACGTTGCCAGTGCCAGTCGACGAAGCGAAGACGCCAGCCTTGGTCGTCGTATCGACAGTTCCGGTGTTCAGGACCTGAACATCGCCGCTTGCGATCGCCTTGATGCCGAAATCGGTGCCGATGACGTTTGAGCTGCCGGAAGTCGTGATATTTCCGTTGCTTGCAGATGCATTGATGCCATCCGTGCTGCCCTTGATCAGGCCGCCATTGGTCGCAATCTGGATGTTGCCCGCGCCGCTGTTGGAGGCGAGGATGCCTGCGCCGCCGGTGCCGGTGACATCGGCCGAAGTGCTGATGTCAACCAGGCCGCCCGTTGCGCTGGCGCTGATGCCGTTCACCGTGCCGGAAACGATGCCGCCGGCGTTAACCGCGGCTCCGCCCGTGCCGCCCGTGGCGAGGATGCCGTTGCCATTACCGCCGGTGACCGCGCCCTTGGTGGTAACCGAAGCGCTGCCTGCGCCGTTGGTGGTGGCGATGATGCCCGATCCACCCTTGCCATCGACCGTCGATGCCGGCGAAACCGTCACATTGCCGCCAGAGGAGCTGGCGACGATGCCGTCGGTCAGGGCCGTAACGGCGCCAGTGCCGGAAACGGTGACATTGCCGGTTCCCGTCGAGGTCGCCTTGATGCCCACGGTGCCTGCGTTGACCGTGCCGGTGTTCAGCACGTCGACGTTGTTGGAGGCGGTCGCGACGATGCCGGCAGCGCCGCCATCGACAGTGACGTTGCCTTCCGACTTCACGTTGCCGTTGAGCGCGTTCAGGTTGATCGCGTCACCCGTGCCCTTGACCGTACCGCTCGTGTTGTTGAGCAGGATGTCGCCAACGCCGCTGTGGTTGGCCTGGATGCCAACGCCAGCCGTGCCGGTAACATCGCCAGCCGTGGTGATCGAAATGGTGTTCGTGCCGCTCGAACCGGCGGTAATGCCGCTGGTGCCGCTGATCGAACCACCGGTGGTGTTCACGATGACATCGCCAGTCGCGCCAAGGCCGCTGGTCTGCTGGATCTGGACGCCCGATCCGGTGGTGCCGACAATGGTCTGGCTGCCCGAAAGGGTGACATCGCCTGCGCCAACGGTGGAGAGAAGGACGCCGACGGTGCCGCCATTGACCTTGCCGGTGCCGGTGACGACAGCATTTCCGTCGATCACGGTCGAAACGATGCCTTCAGCCGACTTGCCGGTGATGGTGCCATCGTTGGTGATCGAGTTCGTGCCGGTCGAACCAGCAGCCTGACGAACGCCGATGTTGTCGCCTTCAACCAGGCCGAGGTTGGTAACCGTGTTCGAGCCGGAAACGGTCGACTGGTCGATACCGATCAGCGGGTCGATCGAGCCGGTCGCGCTGACGTTGGTGATATTCGCGCCGCCGATAGAGGTCTGCTTGACGCCAGCGAAGCCGCCCGAGGCGAGCACTTCACCATTGACGTTAACCGTAGCGCTGCCGGTCGAATTGCCGAGGTTGGTTTCGATGCCGTTGCCGCCCGTGGCGTTGATCGTCGTGCCGGCAGTCTGCGTGACCGTGAAGGTGGAGGTGTTGGCCCCGCCATTGAAATTCGCGACATAGACGCCGCGGCCAGCCGTGGTGGTGATGTTGTTGGCCGTTACATCAATGTTGCCAGTGCCCGAAGTTTCGGCCCAGACGCCCGCAACCTTGCCCTTGAGTTCCTGGGCGACATTTACCTTGATGTTGCCTGCGCTCGTGGAACTGGAGATGTTCGCGTAGACAGCTTCGTTGACACTCGTATCAACCACGCCGGTGCCGGTACCGGTGATGGTGATGTCACCCGTTCCGAACGCAACGCCCTGAAGGCCGCTGTTCTTCGAATAGACGCTGGCGTTCGTCAGATTGACCGCGATATCATTATTACCGAAAGCATTAGCGACAGCGCCCCAGTTGTTCATGCGGTCGGTGGCCGAACCGATGTCACCGTTGACGTTGATCGTCAGGTCCGCAACCGAACCCGCAAGGCCCTGAGCAAGGATCCCCGTGCCGAGTGCGTTGGGGAGCGTGGAACTGCCGATCGGGCCATTGCTGTTGATGACGACGCTGGCCACACCCGGACCTCCGGCGGTGCCAACAATGCCGAATTCTGAAAGTCCCGACGCCTTAACGATGTTCGAGTTAACCACCACGGTTTCCGCGCCAGTGGTCGCGCTCGACGCGACGCTGATGCCGCGCAGGCCGCTGGTCACTGTGCCGAGCGCGTTGATCAGGATGCTGTCGGTGTTCGTGACCTTGATGCCGCGCTGGTTGCCCGAAATGGTCGAAGCTGCATCCTGGTCGATCTGGACCGAAGCGCTTGCGCTGTTGACCAGGACGCCGATCGCCCCCGGCGTTGCGCCGCTGACGTTGCCGTCGATATCGAGCGAAACCTTGCCGGTCGAAGCCGTGACATTTACGTCAATGCCGTTGGCGCCGCCGCCAGCCGTAACGGTCGTGCCGGCGCCAACCTTCAGGTTGACGTTGCCGGTGTTCGCGAACGGATCGGGGTTCTGCAGGTTGATGCCGCTGCCCGCGGTCGTGGTGATATCGCCCGTGGTGGCGACATTGATGTCGCCGCCGCCGCCGGTCACGGCATTGATGCCGGTCTTGCCGGAAACGATGTCCTGCGCAACGTTGATATCGATGCTGCCCGGGTTGGTGAAGTTCAGGACCGTGGCCGAAATGCCAAAGGTGCCCGACGTGATCGTGTTGCCCGCGCCGGTGCCGGTGATGTTGATGCTGCCGGAAGTCGCGCCGTTGGTGACAGCAAGGATACCTTCGTTGGTCGTCCCGGTGACGTTTCCGCCAACCGAAATGTCGATATTGGCGTTGCCCTTGGTGTCGATACCGGTGGCGCCGTTGACGATACCAGCGGCGTTGACGTCAATGTCGGCCGTTCCGGTGTTCTGAACGCTGATGCCGATGCCGGCACCGCCATCGACGTCACCATTGCCGATGAACTGGCTCAGGCCCGAACCGGCGTTGTTGAAAATGACACCGCCAGTCGAACCGCTGATCAGCGAGGTTCCGCCCTGGGTGATCGAAATGCCGCCGTTGCCGGCCTGGTTGATGACAAGACCTGCGCCGTTGGTCGAACCGATCGAGCCGTTGATGCCCGTTCCAGCGGTGTTCGATGTAGAATTGACGATCGCCGTCACGGAGTCGATCTGCATGGCATTGCCGTTGGGCGTTGTGATGAACGAGCCCGCGGCGGTGTTCACGCCAATGTGGGTGCCTAGACCAAGATCGGTAAATTCAAACCGGCCGGTGCTGATGTGTCCCGTTTGCAGGACGACTTCCACATCGGCTCCGAAACTATAAAGCTGATCCACCGGGTTGGGGTTGGGCGCGGTGGTATCGCAAAGGAGCGTGGTGCCAAGCACGACGCTGCACGCTGCAGAAGCAGGTGTGCTGATCGAGAAAATACCCGTGGCCGCAGCAACTGTGCCCAAGGTTAATTTCATCGCACCGTGGCTAGTGCCAGATTCGAAGAGACGACGGGCCTTCGATGCAAAGGAACCCTGATTCGAACGGTCGATTCGCGCACGCAGCATTAGTTCTGCTCCCAATTGGCAGGTCAAAAAAGGTTTGCGACCAATATGTTATAGTTCGTTTTGCCCACGCTTCCCCCGCGAAGGCATCAGAAAGGGCTAGGAGTGTTCCACCTAGGAGTCAACGAAGGTGATTAATCCTCGAGGAGTCCCGCGTTTCTTATCCCCAGCAACAGGTTAGGCAAATGTTCGGAGACCAGAGCCTTCAAAGCCTTGGATTCCGTCACTGCGGCCCCTTCCTTCGAAAAAGTCAGGGTGCCTTCGGTTGCCGCGTCGATAAGTAAATTTTCGAGCGCAGCGTTGCCCTTCGTCCCATCCAGCTCCGGAAGCACGACAATGGCGCCGGCATCGAGGGCTACGGATTCGTGCCTAGCGTTGGTTGTCGTTGCCGATCCGGCTTCCGCGTCGCTGCGCGCGACGAGGCTGGCCTTGGGCTTGTCGGCAATGGTCACCGCGCAGCTCACCGGCTCGCTCTGTGCCAGCACCAGACCCGAGAGAGCCATGCGGTAGAGCGCGTCGAGCATTTCGGCCCGCGCCTGTTCGCTGGCGCCTTCGGACAGCTGATCAAGGCTGAACGAGGCGGGGTGGCGCTTGGTCATGGTTTCAAGCATGTCGCCAACCGACTTGAAGGTCGAATTGATCGAGCGGCCATCGGCCAGGGCAAAGGTCGCGTGATCACCATCGCGCGTGACGTTGCCGGCCGAGGGCAGGACGAAGTGCAGCGGCTTGATCGATTCCGTCGTCAGCGCGCGCGACACACCGGCCATACGCTCGTTGGCGATGAGCAGCGACTGGCGGAAGGTGCGGCCGGTCAGGATGTCGAGCCACTGTTCCGACGCAATGAGATCGCTTCCGCCGCGGGCGCGAACGCCTTCGGCCAGATCGGCGCCGTAGTTTTCCGGGATCATCGATGACAGTTCGCATTCCCCAAGGTAGCCCAGGCCATGCGCGCCGGCGGCATTGGCGAAGTTGCGCACCAGGCAGGGATCGTTGCACTCTTCGAGGAATTCGTGCGCGAGATAGTCATCGGGCAACATCGCCAGGCGCTGCGCCCAGTTGCGCAGGGTATCGCCGTAGGGGCCCTTGTCAGGCGAGGTCTTCGCCAGGAACTCCAGCATCTCGCGCGCCATGCCGACGCGGCCGAGCATGTCCACGCCATCGGGCACGGCCAGCAGGAAGGCATCGCGCAGCGGCTGCATCATGCGCCAGCCCGGCAGGACGTTGTAGCTGACACAGGCAACGCCCACCGGCGAGAGGCGGGCGCGGATCACCTTCATGATCGCGTCCTGCACCTGCGCCGGCACCCACGAATAGACGCCGTGACAGATGATATAGTCAAACGCCCCGAGCTCCTCGCCGATCTCGGTAAAGCTCTTGCACAGGATCTCGACATTCTCGAGCTCCATCGACTTGATGCGGGCCCGCCCGGCGGCGACCTGGGTACGGGCGAGGTCCACGCCGACGAACTGCGCCTTTGGATAGCGCGCAGCATGGGGAATGATGTTGCCGCCAGCCGCGCAGCCCAGTTCGAGCACACGTGCGGTTTCGAGCGGTGCGGCTTCAAGACCGAAAAGTTGCGCCATGGCACCGAGGCGGGCGCGGATCACCTTCATGATCGCGTCCTGCACC
>JBJTLW010000110.1:0-6858 GCA_046063225.1 Novosphingobium sp.
GACCTGCGCGGCATAGGGAGTCGACTTGCGGCTGCCCTTGAAGCCCATCATGCCGGCGGACGACCACGAAATGGCGTTGCCCTGGGCATCGGTGATGGTGACCATGGTGTTGTTGAAGCTGGCGTTCACATGCGCGATGCCGCTGGTGATGTTCTTCCGCTCGCGGCGCTTGATGCGCTGGGGTTCGCGTGCCATTTTTCGTTTCCTACTCGAATTTCAAGGAAGGGAAGCGTGATCCGAAAGGACCAGCTTACTTCTTCTTGCCGGCGATCGGCTTGGCCTTGCCCTTGCGGGTACGGGCGTTCGTGTGCGTGCGCTGTCCGCGAACGGGCAAGCCCTTGCGGTGACGCAGGCCGCGATAGCAAGCCAGGTCCATGAGCCGCTTGATGTTCATCGCGGTTTCGCGACGAAGGTCACCTTCCACGGTATGTTCGGCATCGATGGTTTCACGGATGTGCAGCACTTCCTGATCGCTCAGGTCGGCAACGCGACGGCTGTGGTCAATGCCCAGCTTGTCAACAATCTGCTTGGCCTTGAACGGGCCGATTCCGTGAATGTAGGTGAGCGCGATGATAACGCGCTTGTTGGTGGGGATGTTTACCCCGGCAATACGAGCCACTTAATTCTCCATGCTCCACAGAGGCTTGACCAAACGCCCAAAGGCACCGGCTGTCCCCTATCTCAACGCTTCACCCGGCCTAAACAGCAAAAGCCCGGCTGGCGCGCGCGCAGGCGTCTGCCTTCCGGACTGACCCGTTTTTGTCGAGTGAAGGGGGCGCTTAGGCCGATTCGCGCGCGAAGTCAACGCCCAGCAATGCGCCTGATCCCCGCGCGCAGCAGCGCCGGGCGACCTTGCAGACTGGTGTATAGTTCAATCGGACGGGACGGTCAAAACTTCGCTCGGACCTAGTTTGCAGCTGGCTTTTTTGCTGTCGGTTTCACTGGAGCCTTCGCCTTTGGCTTTGCAGGAGCCTTGATCGAAGCGTCAAAATCTGCCGCAACATCACCACCAGCGGCTGGAGCTTCGGCACCGCCCTTTTCCGCCGGGGTCGGCGTTGCCGCGCCTTCGACAGGCGCCTTGCTGCCAAGCTTTGCCCCCAGGCGTTTGAGTTGCTCAGCCAGCACCTTGTCAACCAAAGGGGCGATCTGTTCCTTCTTGTAGCGCATGAAGCCGCCAACCACGTACTCCCACAGAATGCGCGTTCCGCCTGGCACCGGCTTCAGCGTCATCGTCAGCGTGCCGTGCAGCGCTTCCGATTGCAGCGGACCCAATCCGCCCGTCAGGCGCAAGACCCGGTTGGGCTGAGAATAGACGACGTGAAGGTGTTCTACCGAGCCGTTGCGCTGATCTTCGGGGGCATCCTTTGGCCGGGGGAGCTTCTCGCAAAAGCAGCCGGTTGCCTGGGCGTCGATGTAGAGGTTCTTCGCGTCACCCGAATAGGTGTGCTCGCCAGACCACCAGTCCGCCGGCGAAATCAGCGCCTTCCAGCTGTCTTCCGGACTGGCCGTAACTTCCTCCGTCATGCGGATGACGAAGCCGGCGTCCGTCATTTCCTTGACCTCGGCCAAGGCCGGGCCGGCCTGAACCAGCACGGCGGCAGCAAGCGCCTGGCGGATCGACTTTCGAAGCATCACGGTTGTCCTCCCTGGATGGGAGGGATGCTAGTCGAATGCACCGCAGCCGCAAGGGGCTGCGGCAGCAATCAGGCGCTCAGCACCTTTTCGATGGCCGCCGTGACGTGATCGAGCTCGGCCATGCCGTTCACGCGCGAAACAATGCCGCGCGCTTCGTAGATCGGGAGGATCGGTGCCGTCTTCGCGCGGTATTCGGCCATGCGCGTGCGGACGGTTTCCTCGTTGTCGTCAGGGCGACGCTTGAATTCGGTCGATCCGCATTTGTCGCAGGTGCCGGGCACGCGCGGCTGTTCGAAGGTGTCGTGATAGCCCTTGCCGCACGATGCGCAGGTGAAGCGGCCGGTAATGCGTTGCACCAGCGCATCCTCGTTTACGTCGAGTTCGATGACGTGATCCAGCGAGCGGCCGCGTTCCGTGAGGATCGTGTCGAGCGCTTCGGCCTGCGCCGCGGTGCGCGGATAGCCATCGAAGATGGCGCCGGCATCGGCACCCATGCTGTCGAGCTCTTCACCGATGAGCGCCGACACGATCGCATCGGACACCAGTTCACCGCGTTCCATGACAGCCTTGGCCTGCAGACCGACAGGCGTGCCGGCCTTGACCGCTGCGCGCAGCATGTCGCCGGTGGAAAGCTGGCGCATGCCGAACTTTTCCACGAGCCGCTGAGCCTGAGTGCCCTTGCCAGCTCCCGGCGGTCCAAGCAGGATGATGTTCACGCGTTCATTCCCCCAAATGGCGCGCGCCGGATCAGCGCAGACGGCCCTTAAGTTTCGCCTTCTTGATCAAATCGCCATACTGGTGGGCCAGCAGGTGCGATTGGATCTGGGTGATCGTATCGACCGTGACGTTGACCACGATCAGCAGCGAGGTGCCGCCGAAGAACGATGCCGTTACGCCCGTCTGCGCGATGATCCATTCCGGAAACAGGCAGACGATGGTCAGATAGGCAGCACCGATCACGGTAATGCGCGTCAGCACATAATCGAGATAGGTGGCCGTGTTCTTGCCCGGACGGATGCCCGGAATGAAGCCGCCGTTGCGCTTCAGGTTCTCTGCCGTCTCATCCGGGTTGAAGACAACCGCGGTGTAGAAGAAGCTGAAGAAGATGATGCCGGCAGCGTAGAGCGCCATATATGCCGGCTTGCCGTGGCCGAGGTAGTTGTTCACGCCGACCAGGATCGATCCCAGCGTGGAATCGGTGGGGATCGAATTGCCGGCGAACTGCGTGATCGTCAGCGGCAGCAGCAGCAGCGACGACGCGAAGATCGGCGGGATCACGCCCGAAGTGTTGAGCTTCAAGGGCAAGTGGCTGCGATCGGCCTGCATCATGCCACGCTGCGAAGCGCGCTTGGGATACTGGATCAACAGACGGCGTGTCGCGCGCTCCATGAAGCAGATGAACAGGACCATGGCGATGAGGATCAGCACAAGGAGTGCAATCGTCGTGCCGCTGATCGAGCCGGAGCGACCGCCTTCGAACAGGTTGGCAATGAAGGTGGGCATACCGGCAACGATGCCCGCCATGATGATCAGCGATGTGCCATTGCCAATGCCGCGCGAGGTGATCTGTTCACCCAGCCACAGCAGGAACATGGTGCCGCCAACCAGCGAGATCAGGCCGCCGACATAGAACATCGCGCCGGGATCGATGGCAAAGCCCTGCCCGGCAGCGTTCTTGAGTGCAGCATAGCCCTGCACCAGCGCGAGCGCCACGGCGCCATAGCGGCTGTACTGGTTCAGCTTGCGCCGTCCGCTTTCGCCTTCTTTTTTCAAGGCAGCGAGCGAAGGATGGAGCGAGGCGGCCAACTGCACGACAATCGAGGCCGTAATGTACGGCATGACGCCCAAAGAAATCAGCGAATAGCGTTCCAGCGCGCCACCCGAAAACATGTTGAAGAAATCCAGGATGCCGCCGGAATTGCGGTCCATGAAATTCTGCAGACGGATCGGATCGATGCCGGGAAGCGGCACGAAGCTAAGAAAGCGGAACACGACAAGGGCACCCAGCGTGAACCAGATGCGGTTCTTCAGCTCGGTAGCCTTGGAGAAGTTTGCGAGATTCAGTGTGCTCGCAACGTTATCGGCGCGTGATGCCATTGGGGTAAAGTGCCTTGCTGTGGATCCGCAGCGGATCGCCATTCAGGCCATATAGGCACGAAAGCGAGATGTCGAACCCCCGCGATCAAACATCCCCGCAGCTTTCGCCGCGGGGATGCCAATTTTCCGGATTACTTCGCTGCAGCCTTGTTGGCTTCGCGGCGAGCCGTCTTCTTTTCGTGCTCGCTGGGGCCGGCTTCCGGCAGGTTGACCGTACCGCCAGCCTTTTCGACGGCAGCCTTCGCGCCAGCCGAAACGCCGTTGACCGCGAAGGTCACCTTGGCGGTGAATTCACCCTTGCCGAGCAGGCGCACGCCATCCTTGCCGCCACGGGCAAGGCCGGCAGCCTTCAGGGCTGCGTGATCGATGGTGCCCTTGGCGTCCAGCTTGCCGGCGTCGATCGCCTTCTGGACCAGACCGAGGTTCACTTCCGCGTAGTCCTTGGCGAACTTCTTGTTGTTGAAGCCGCGCTTCGGCAGACGCATGTGAAGCGGCATCTGACCGCCTTCGAAGCCGTTAACGGAAACGCCCGAACGTGCCTTGGCACCCTTCTGGCCGCGGCCAGCGGTCTTGCCCTTGCCCGAGCCGATACCACGGCCCACACGCATACGGCCCTTGCGGGCACCGGCGTTATCACGGATTTCGTTCAGTTTCATGTCTTTGCACTCGCTTTCGCTTTAGTCGCGCTGATGGGAAGCGGCGCCCTTAGGCGAAGACGGGAGGAATGTCACCCTCTTTTGTCGCGGATTCAGCGGAAGCGACCACATTCTTGCGCCGCGACGCCACCCAGCGCGAACGCGCCCGGTTCAACGGACGGTCTATCCAGCGATAGACTGCCGCACTCAGGCCGGCCACGAACGCCGCGAGCGCCAGACCATAGATCATACCTTCGACGCCCGTCGGCCATTCCGGCCCGCGCAGGATCAGGATTGCCGGCCAATGGAGGAGATAGACAATGTAGGACTGGTCTGCCCACACCTTGTCGAACTTGCCGCCTTCGGATTGCACCGAAACCAGCGCTTGCGGCAGCAGCAGCGCGGCAATGGCGATGTTGAACGTTGGCCATTCGCTCCCGGGGCCATCGCCCAGCAGCAGGGGCCGAAGCGGAGACAGCGCGGCCATTGCAACCAGCAACACCGCAAGGACATGACCGGCATGAGCGATGCGCGGTGAAACAGTCCATTTCTCGCGCGCCGCAACCATCCCGAGAACGAAGGGAATAATGAAGATCGGAAGCGCGACTTCAGGATAGAAGGCGAGTCCAAGCGAATAGACGATATAGGCTGCACCCAGCGCAAAAATCGCGCTGAGGCGCTGCATGGCGAAGATCAGCAGAGGAGCGACCAGATAGAACTGCATCTCGACATCGAGCGACCAGGCGGGCCCGAGCGGGCGTGCCGGCATCTGCGCGTAACCCAGGAAGAAGGTTGACGAGAGAACCTGACGAACCGGCATGTCACGTGCAACCGGCCAGGTGGGCTCCGATACCATGGGCATGACCAGGGCGCAGATTGCCACTGCCAGCAGCATCACCGGCGCCAGACGCCACCAGCGGCTTACCGCAAAGGTCAAACAGGGGGTGCGCGTCGCTGCATAGCGTTCGTTCCACACGCGGTAGACCCAATAGCCGCTCAGCGCGAAGAAGACGAGAACAGGGGTCTTGCCAATTTCGAGCCGCGTCAGGTGATGAAACACCACGACAAGCGCCAGCCACAGGCGAAAGGCGCCAGGCGCAGAGGGGAACAAGAGAGCACGAAGCGTCGCGAACATGCCCCAGGATCTAGCGGATTATGCTTAAAAATGTGTTCCGGGGCGGCTGCCTCCCCTGCCCTCATCCGATGACAAGGCGGGAACCTGCTCACAAGAAAAAAGCCCCGGTGCAAACCGGGGCTTCTTCTGTGTTTGCAATGCAGTCAGACCGTTCAGTCGACCACGGCAACCATGTGCGGCAACTTGGCAATGGCGCCACGCACTTCGGGAGTGTCTTCCAGCTCCACGACGCGGTGCATCTTGCCAAGGCCCAGACCGATAAGGATGTCCTTCTGGGTCTTCGGGCGACGGATCGGCGAACCGATCTGCTTGATCTTGATCTTGGCCATGATGATTACTCCGTAATCGCGGCAGCGTCGGCTTCCGCCTCGGCTGCGCTGGCGCCACCGCGGCCGAGAAGGTCAGCAACCTTCTTGCCACGACGCTGGGCCACCGACTTCGGCGAAGTCTGGTTGACGAGCGCGTCGAAGGTGGCGCGGATCATGTTGTAGGGGTTCGAGGTGCCGACCGACTTGGTCACCACGTCGGCAACGCCCAGGCTTTCGAACACGGCGCGCATCGGGCCGCCGGCGATGATGCCGGTACCGGCAGGAGCCGAACGGACGTTGACCTTGCCGGCGCCGAAACGGCCCTTGCCGTCATGGTGCAGGGTGCGGCCTTCCTTCAGCGGAACGCGAACCATCTTCTTCTTGGCAGAAGCGGTAGCCTTGGTGATGGCTTCCGGCACTTCGCGCGCCTTGCCATGACCGAAGCCCACACGGCCCTTGCCGTCGCCCACGACGACCAGCGCCGCAAAGCCGAAGCGCTTGCCGCCCTTCACGGTCTTCGAGACGCGGTTGATGTGGACGAGCTTTTCGATCAGCTCTTCGCCGCCTTCGTCGTCGCCGCCACGGCCACGACGATCGTCGCGACCACGGCCGCCACGGCCGCCGCGGTCACCGCCACGATCGTTGCCACCACGTCCGCGACCACGGCCACGGCCGCCGTCGCGATCGCCGCCTTCGGGAGCGGCTGCCGCTTCGACAGCGACTTCGGCTTCATTGTTGGTTTCGTCAGCCATGCTCAGAACTCCAGCCCGCCTTCACGCGCGGCGTCAGCCAGCGCCTTGACGCGGCCATGGAAAAGGAACCCGCCGCGATCGAACACGACGGAAGTGACGCCAGCCTTCTTGGCTGCTGCAGCAAGCTCCGCACCGACCTTGGCAGCGGCATCGACATTGGCGCCGGGGCCCGTGCTGCCCTTGGTCAGGGTGCTGGCCGAAGCCAGGGTCTTGCCAGCGGCATCGTCGATGATCTGGGCGTAGATGTGACGGCCCGAACGGTGCACGGAAAGCCGCGGACGGCCACCAGCGCGTGC
>JBJTLW010000111.1:0-10693 GCA_046063225.1 Novosphingobium sp.
CCGCAGCTACACGGTGAAAACCGTTGCCTTCAACGAATTGCTGGAACGCCATCAGGCCCCGGCGCTGATGGATTACCTGTCAATCGATACCGAAGGGTCGGAACTGGAAATCCTGTCATCGCTGGATTTTTCGCGCTTCCGCTTCCGGGTCATCACCTGCGAACACAATTTCACGCCCAATCGCGAGAAGATCCACGAACTGCTGGTGCGCCACGGCTATGAGCGGCGGCTGGAAACAGTGTCGCAGTTCGACGACTGGTACGTGCTGAAGGACTAGGCCTTCAGGGGACGGCCATGCGCCCCGGCTGCATGTTCAGCCGCGCCCGGCCGGTCAGCGTGATGGTCCGTTCATCCAGATCGGCATCGATGCGATCGGCGCTGAAGGTGCCGGCCGGGATGGCCCCGGAAACGCCGCCGGCACCGGTGACGTGCTGCTGCTTCAGATCGATGGTCACCGCGCTGGTCGTCAGCCGGTAACCGCCGGCGGCGCGGAAATCGACCGGGCCGCGCACCTGCACCATTTCGGTATCGTAGAAGAACGAACCGTCGGGCGCCCGCAGCTCTGCCGGGCCATCGCTGAGCATGATACGCGCGGCCAGATCGTTCATCACCACGACCGCCTTTTCCGCATCGGGCTGCGATGCGCTGCCAGCGGTAAGAGCAAAGGCGCGGCCCTTGTTGTCCTGGCCGCGATACATGGCCGATTCCACACGGATGCGTTCCTTGGCCACGGCCACCTTGTTGCGATCGAGCAGGAAGCTGACTTCGCCGCGCGGGAACAGCGGGGCAATGACCATGACCGCAACGATCGCGCCCACCCCGGCGGGTAGCGCCGTGGCCAGCAGGCGCACCATGCGATCGTGCCGTCCGCCCGGTAGGGCGAACAGCCGGCGCTTGTTGCGGATGATGTCTGCGGCCTGGGTCATGGCTTGGGTTTACAGCCTATTCGTGGCTGAAGATATCCTTGTCTGCCCATCCGGCAAGATCGAGCCGGGCGCGGTGCGGCAGGTAATCAAAGGCGGCCTGCGCCATTTCGGTGCGGTGCTCGCGCGCCAGCCGTTCAACCAGAATGGCATGCAGGGCGTGCAGATAGCGCACGTCGGACGCGGCGTATTCGCGCTGGGCTTCGGACAGGTCGGCCCCACCCCAGTCGCTCGACTGCTGCTGCTTGGACAGTTCCTTGCCCAGCAGTTCCTTCACCAGATCCTTCAGGCCGTGGCGGTCGGTATAGGTGCGCACCAGCTTGCTGGCGATCTTGGTGCAGAACACCGGCGCGGCGGTGATACCCATGTAATGTTCGATGGCGGCCAGATCGAAGCGGGCAAAATGGTACAGCTTGATCCGCGCCGGATCGGCCAGAACGGCCTTCAGGTTGGGCGCGTCATAGCTGGAGCCGGGGCCGAAGCGGACAAGGTGTTCATCCCCCTTGCCATCGGAAATCTGCACCACGCACAAACGGTCGCGCGGGGTGATGAGACCCATGGTTTCGGTATCGACGGCAATCGGGCCTTCAGCCAGGACGCCTTCGGGGAGATCTTCTTCGTGGAGATAGACAGCCATATCGCCGGAGTGCTTAGGCTTATCGGCGCAATGAGGAAAGCCCAAAGCCGTGCCTGAAGCGATGACTGGTGCCGATGCCGTCCCGGATAGCTGGCGCTCCGTGCTGGAACCCGTGCTGTCCACGCCCGAAGCCCGGCGGCTGGGCGGTTTCCTGCAGGCGGAGGAACAGGCCGGCAAGCGCCTGTTCCCGCCGCGCGGCACGCGGCTTGCGGCGCTGCACCTGACCCCGCTCGACGAAGTGAAGGTCGTGATCCTCGGGCAGGATCCCTACCACGGCGAAGGGCAGGCCCACGGCCTGTGCTTTTCGGTGCAGAAGGGGGTGAAGGTGCCGCCCAGCCTGGTTAACATCTATAAGGAAATCGAAAGCGATCTTGGCCTGCCGCGCCCCGCGCACGGCCATCTGGAAGCCTGGGCGCGGCAGGGCGTGCTGCTGCTCAACACCTCACTCACGGTGGAAGAGGGCAAGGCCGGATCGCATCAGGGCAAGGGCTGGGAAGCGATCACCGATGCGGTGGTTGCCGCCGTGGCCGCCAAGGCCGAACCCTGCGTCTTCATGCTGTGGGGCAACCATGCCCGCAAGAAGTTGGAACGCGTGGCCGGGCTTGGCCGCAATAGCCACCACCTCATCCTCACCGCTCCGCATCCCAGCCCGCTGTCCGCCCATTCGGGATGGTTCGGTAGCCGCCATTTCAGCAGGGCCAACGCCTTTCTGGAGGCGCAGGGGCGCGGCGCGGTGGACTGGCGCCTGCCGGACTGATCGGGACGGGAGACTGTTCGGGGCGGGACGGGAAGGAGCTTGGCCGGCGGGGTTCAGTCCGCACCGGCGACGAGCAGCCGCCCGTGCAGCGGCTGGATCGGCCGGGCGTTGTCCCCCATGATGGCGTGCAGCGCGGCGATCTGCGCGGCGCTCGCCGTCACACGGTGGCGCGCCACGTGCCAGCGCACGCCTTCGGTGCAGGGCGGCGTGGTGAGCGATCCTTCATAGCGATAGACGGCCAGATTCTGCGGCAGCAGGCGCGAGGGATCAAAGGTGACGCCCTTGATCAGGGTAGCTTCGCTTTCTTCCGCCGGGGCGGCGCGGACCAGCTTTTCCAGCTCGGGATTATGGGCACCCTCTTCGAACAGCACGCCCAGCACGGCAAGGTTGCCTGCATGGTCGACGTGCACGAAGTGCGCGACCATCGGATAAGGCAGGCCGTAGAGCACCTCTTCCGAGGGCGTGTGGAAGTGGACCTGCAGCAGCTTGTAGCGCGCGATGCCGCTGGTCAGCGTCGATCCCGGCGCGATCACCGCCTGCACCGTGTGGCCGTTGTTGAGCAGGGTCAGCGGGCCGGGCTGATAGGCCGCCCTGACCGAGAACTTGCCCTCGACCTCTACCCCGCCAAGGTCGATCGGCGATTGCATGTGGCCGGCCTTGCACAGCTTGAACTCTTCGGACAGATCGCCCCAGCGGTCGGGTCCGGCCTCGCCAGTGTAGGTCCAGTGCGGCTTTCCGTGCGCGGGCGCGGGGCGGGCGGCGGGCCGTGTCTGGGGGGCACCGTGATCGTCCGGTGCTTCGTGTTTCGGCGCGGCGGCGGTGAGCGCAAAGGCAGCAGGAGCAAGCAGAAAGGCAGAGCGCAGGTTCATCGGCAATCCCCGGACGGACATCGTTCGCGGCTGTCGATAGCCAAGCAACCCTGCCCTTCGGCAAAAGCGCCGATCCGGAAAATTGACTAGGCCCCTTGCCTAAGACCGGGCTGCGGGCGATGGAGACGGCGATGAAGGGGGCGATCCATTTCCTGAGCGATTGCGCCGGGCGCCTAGCCTGGCCGGTGCGGCCGGGCGCCTTCCGCCTGTTTCTGGCCATGCTGGTCTTCGTCCACCACTTCTCCAGCCTCGATTGGGGCCCCTACGCGGTCTACGTCTTCTTCGTGCTGTCGGGCTTCTGGGTGCAGACCATGTGGGAAGATCGCTATTGCCGCACCCGCCAGCCCTATCTGACCTACATGGTCAGCCGCGCCTGGCGGCTGGCTCCGGTGATGGTGCTTGTCAGCCTGATCACCGTGGCGCTGCTGCCGGTGATCGGCATTCCGGCGAGCCAGGTGTTTGCCAGCAACCCGCTTCATCTCGCTTTTTCGAGCACCTTCCTGCTCGGCTATTCGCGGCTGGACTATGCGCCGGTGGGATCGGCCTGGTCGCTCGACGTGGAGATGCAGTATTATCTGCTCGCGCCGCTTTTCGCCCTGCTGGCGGCGCGGCTGCGCAGCGGTGTGCTGATGATCGCGGCGGCGGCGATTTCCGCCGCATCGGCGGTATGGACCGCCCACGACTATCACGTCGGCAAGTATCTGCTGTTCTTCTTCGCCGGACTGATCGCCGCGCGGCACGATTGGCAACCGGGCAAGCGGCTGGCCCACGCATCGGCCATTGTGGTGGTGGCGCTGGTCATCGCGGTGCTGGTCAGCCCCTGGCGCGGGATCCTGATCGGCGGGGCCAACCCTGGTCCGCTGCACGTCCATGCCCCGGCCTTCAACGTGGCCATGGGCCTGCTGTCGATCCCCTTCGCGCTCTACACCGTGCGGCAGGAAAGCGACGCGACCGACCGGATGATGGCTGACCTGTCCTATATCATCTACCTGCTGCACTGGGTGGCGATGCAGTGGTTCTTCCAGTTCACCCAGCCCTTCACCACGCGGCTTGCCGTGGCGGCGACCAGCTTTGCCGTGGTGCCGGGCGCTTCCTGGCTGATCTGGCGCTTCTATGACAAGCCGATCAACCGCCTGCGCGCGCAGTGGGTGGCGCGCCGGATGGTGCGGTGAAGCGCATCGTCATCGGCTATGGCGCGGCGCTGGCAGCGCTGGCCCTGCTGGTGGAATGGATGGACTGGCGCCATGCAAGCCGGCAATGGACCACTTCGGCCTATGTCATTGCGGTTGCCGTGCTGTTCGCCGCGCTGGGCATCTGGCTGGGCAACCGGCTGACCCCGCGCCCGCGCACCGCTCCCTTTGCCCGCAACCACGCCGCCATCGCCAGCCTTGGCATCAGCACCCGCGAGCTTGAGGTGCTGGACCTGCTGGCCGAAGGCTGCGCCAACAAGGTGATCGCGCGGCGGCTGGGCATTTCCCCCAACACGGTGAAAACCCATGTCGCGCGCCTGTTTGAAAAGCTGGAAGCAGCCAACCGCACCCAGGCGATTGCCAAGGCCCGCGCGCTTGACCTGTTGCCGTAATATCGGGCGAGAGCGCCCAAATCACCCGTTTGGGCGATGGCCAGCCCGGCCTGCCCGCCATAGCCTTGGCCGATCTTGAACACGGGAGGACCCTGACGATGACACGCCTTATCCTGGTATTCGGCATCCTTGCCGGAACGATCGAACTGGCCCTGCTGGGGCTGTCCATGGGCCTTGCCAGCGATCACGGCACCATGGGCATGGTGCTGGGCTATCTGTCCATGCTGATCGCGCTCAGCCTCGTCTTCGTGGGCGTGCGCAAATACCGCGACGAACATCGCGGCGGAGTGATCCGGTTCTGGCCAGCGCTTGGCGTGGGGCTTGGCATCGCGGGCATTGCCGCGCTGTTCTATGTGCTGGGCTGGGAAGCCTACATGTGGTCAACTGACTATCGCTTCATGACGGACTATGTCGCCGCCACGCTGAAGGCGATGGAAGCCAAGGGCGTAAGCGCAGCCGAACTTGCCCAGGCCCGCGCCGAATTTGCCGAATTCGCGGCGATGTACGAAAACCCCGTCACGCGCATGGGCATCACCCTGACCGAGATTGCCCCGGTCGCCCTGCTGGTGCCGCTGATCTCTGCCGCCCTGCTGCGCCGGCCCGGCTTCATGCCCGCCCGCGCGCGATAAAGCCGCCGGCGCGACGGCCCCGGTCCGGTTCAGGCCATCCCCTTGCCCACCGTCGCACGCACGGGGATGCCTGCCGGATCGAAGCCTTCCAGGCAGAACACGTTGATGCCGAAATGGTCCGGCGTCACGCGCTTGCGGTGGAACGGATAGATGCCGCAGGTCTTGCAGAAAAAGTGCCGCGCCGTGCGGGTATGGAACTGATATTCGCCAAGGTTGTCCGCGCCCGAAAGCAGTTCGAAGGCGCTTTCG
Source organism: Novosphingobium sp. (assembly GCA_046063225.1). Classification (GTDB taxonomy): domain Bacteria; phylum Pseudomonadota; class Alphaproteobacteria; order Sphingomonadales; family Sphingomonadaceae; genus Novosphingobium. The sequence continues at coordinate 5,647 of JBJTLW010000111.1, forward strand.
TGCACCTTCACCATCAGTGCGTTTTTCCGGCTGCATATCGAACAGTCGCAGGTGGTCAGTTCGGGAAAATCGCTGGTAATGGCAAAGCGCACCGCGCCGCAGTGGCAAGATCCTTCGTGGCGGCGTTCCGGGCGGGTCATGGCAACATCTTTCCTAAGCCAGCAAGTCCTGCGCCAGCGCCTCGGCCACGCGAATGCCGTCAACCGCGGCGGACAGGATGCCCCCGGCATAGCCCGCGCCCTCGCCCGCCGGATAGAGGCCGCGCGTGTTGAGGCTTTGCAGATCGGCCCCGCGCGTGAAGCGCACCGGGCTGGACGTGCGCGTTTCCACGCCGGTCAGCACCACATCGGGATGATCGTATCCGGCAATCTGGCGGCCAAACACCGGGATCGCCTCACGCAGCGACTGCATCACATAGTCGGGCAGGCACAGCGAAAGGTCGGTCAGCTTCACCCCCGGCTTGTAGCTGGGCACGACCGCGCCAAATTCGCCCGATGAAGGCCGCCCGGCCAGCAGGTCTGACACCTTCTGCCCCGGCGCCTGATAGTTCGATCCGCCCGCGGCAAAGGCCAGGCTTTCCCAGTGGCGCTGAAAGGCGATGCCCGCCAGCGGCCCGCCGGGATAGTCCCGCGCCGGATCGATATCGACGACAAGGCCGGAATTGGCGTTGAATTCGGCGCGCGAATACTGGCTCATGCCGTTGGTGACGACACGGCCTTCCTCGCTCGTCGCGGCGACCACGCGCCCGCCCGGGCACATGCAGAAGGAATAGACGGTGCGCCCGGTCGAAGCCTTGTGGCTGAGCGCATAGGCCGCCGCGCCCAGAATTTTGTTGCCCGCGCTGGGGCCATAGCGCGCCTTGTCTATCCAGCTTTGCGGATGTTCGATGCGCACGCCGATGGCAAAGGGCTTGGCTTCCACGAAGACGCCGGCATCGTGCAGCTTGTGGAAGGTGTCGCGCGCCGAATGGCCAACCGCCAGCACCACGTGGCGCGCCGGCAACACCGTGCCGTCCGACAGGTGCAGCCCGGCAATCCGCCGCGAGCCGTCCGACGCGGTTTCGATTTCGAAATCCTCGACCCGCGTGCTGAACCGGTATTCGCCGCCCAGCGCCTCGATCGTTTCGCGCATCGACATGACCATGGTGACAAGCCGGAAGGTGCCGATGTGCGGGTGCGCCTCGGTCAGGATATCATCCGGCGCACCGGCCTTGACGAATTCGGTCAAGACCTTGCGGGAAAGGTGGCGCGGGTCCTTGATGCGCGAATAGAGCTTGCCGTCGGAAAAGGTGCCCGCGCCGCCTTCGCCGAACTGGACGTTCGATTCCGGCTGAAGCACCGAGCGCCGCCACAGGCCCCAGGTGTCCTTGGTGCGTTCGCGCACCGCCTTGCCGCGTTCGATGATGATCGGCTTCAGGCCCATCTGGGCAAGGATCAGCGCGGCGAGCAGCCCGCAGGGACCGGCACCGATAACCACCGGCCGTTCCCCCGACCAGCCTTCCGGCGCGCGGACGGGAAATTTGTAGGCCGTGTCCGGGCTTGGCCGGACGTGGCTGTCCCCGGCATGGGCGGCCAGCACGGCGGCTTCATCGCGCACCACCAGATCGAAGACGTAGACCAGCTTGATCGCGTGCTTCTTGCGCGCATCGTTGCCGCGCCGCACCAGGATGACGCGCTCCAGATCGCCCGGAGCAAGGCCGAGCCGATCGTGGATCGCCGCCTCAAGCTGTTCGGGCGAATGGTCTAGAGGCAGGGCAAGGTCGGAAAGCCGGATCATTCCCGCGCGCTAGCGCGGATAGGGCCGCGAAGGAAGCGCCTCAGCGCCAGGTGCGCGCTTCGGAGCTCAGTTCGCGGCGGTCATAGGCGGCGTGGTTGCTGGCGATCCATTCGAGCTGGATCATCTGCCGCTGGGGCAGGATGCGGTCGAACAGCACGCCAACGCGCTCGCCATCGGTCCAGGCGACCGAGCAGTACAGCGACATGTCGGCAAAGCCGAGGTAGCCGTTGCTGCCGATCTTGGGCGCCTGCCCCAGCCGCAGCGTCGCACCGCTGGCGCACAGCGTTTCCAGCGTGCCGGGACAGGTGCTGTGCGCAAGGTTGAGCTTGGCCGACATGTGCAGTTGCAGCAGGGCCGAAGCCCGTTCGCTGCGCCTGCCGAATGTTGCCTGAAACGCCATTGGGCAAGCCTGCGCCCCTGAAGGTAATCACCGGCTTGATAGCTGCGGTTAGCCAGCGTGCTTGCGGCCTTTACCCTGTGCGTTTGCCAAAGCGGCGAAAGTCGCCGGAAAAGGCGGGATACGGCTTGTAAATTCGGGGCCCTCTGCCAAGAGGATGGGCCATGACCAGCACAACAGACCCGGTTTCCATCGCCATCATCGGCTGCGGCGCCATCGCCGAACTTGGCCACCTGCCGGGCGCTCTCGTCAGCGACAGGGTGACGATCACGGCCCTGATCGACCGGGATGAACCCCGCGCCCGCGCCATGGCTGAGCGCTTTGGCGTGCCCTTTGTCGGCACCGACATGGCGCAGGCCGCCGATCATGCCGAAGCCGCCGTCGTTGCCCTGCCGCCGCACCTGCACCGGCACGGGGCGGAGGTTCTGCTCGGCGCCGGGCTGCACGTGCTGATGGAAAAGCCGCTCGCCACCAATCTGGCCGACAGCGACGCCATGGTCAGCGCCGCACGGGCCGCCAACCGCCTTCTGGGCGTGGCGATGATGCGGCGCTTCGCATCCTCGGCGGAATACCTGAAGGCAGCGGTGGCATCGGGGATGCTTGGCCCGATCCGCCACTACACCGCGCGCAGCGGTGCGGCGGATGCCTGGCCGTCGCGATCGCCCTTCACCTTCGATGCCGAGCAGGCCGGTGGCGGCGCGCTCATCTCTAACGGCTGCCACGATGTCGACCTGCTGTTCTGGCTGCTTGGCCCGCTGGCCGATTTCACCTTCCACAGCGATTCCCCCGCGCGGATGGAATCGAACTGCGTGATCGAAGGCACGCTGGCCCGCGGAGGCACGGCGACGATCGAGATCAGCCGTTCGCGCACACTTGCCAACACCATCCGTATCGAAGGCGCCTATGCGACCATCGAAGCCCCGCTGATGGGCGAGACGGTGCAGGTGTTCCCGTCCGGCACGCAGGCCGGGGACTTCCCGCAGGCCGAAGCGCCGCCGCTTGACTACGCGCGGGTCATGGCGCGGCAGCTAGACAATTTCGCCGGAGCCATTCGCGGCACCGAACCCCTGCTGGCCGATGGCGCAACGGGGCGCGACATGATTGCCTTCGTCAACCAGTGCTATGAGCGAAACCAGATGCTGGAGCTGCCGTGGGACTGCCCGATCGCGCTGGGAGAAGCGGCATGACGCTGGCGGGCAAGACGGCCTTCGTCACCGGGGGCAGCGGTTTCATCGGCGGGCGGCTGATCGAGGTGCTGACCGGGCAGATGGGCATGCGCGTGCGCACGTTGGTTCGCGCCACCACCAGCGCCGGCGGCGGCGCCTTTCGCGCGGCGGCGGCCGGGGCGGAAATGGTCTTTGGGTCGCTGCTCGATGAAGAGCTGCTGGAACGCGAACTGGTGGGCGCGGACATCGTGTTCCACTGCGCCTATGGCATGCACGGATCGAACGCCGAACAGCGCGAAGTGACCGTCGAAGGCACGCGCAAGCTTGCCCGCGCGGCGGCCAAGGCCGGGGTCAGCCACTTCATCAACCTCGGCACCGTCGCCAGCTATGGCGATAACGGCCCCGCCATGGTGCCGGAAGATTACGAGGATCCCAACCTCTGGGCATGGCCCTATGCCCATGACAAGCGCGATGCGGAAAAGGCGCTGGCAGAGGTTTCGGCGGCCACCGGCCTGCCCTTTACCGTGCTGCGGCTCGGCGCGGTCTATGGCCCCTATGGCGGATCGTTCACCGTCATGCCGATCAACACCCTGCTCAACGGGCGCAACGCGCTGGTGGATGACGGCGCGGGCATTTCCAACGCCACCTATGTCGATGACGTGGTCCAGGCCATGCTGCGTGCCGCCATGCGCGAGGGCACCGGCCAGCGCTACATGATCCGCGGACCCGATTCGCCGACCTGGCGCCAGTTCTACGAAGCCTATGAGCGCATGCTGGGCTGCGACGCCCTCGTTTCGATGAGCCCGTCCGACATGAAGGCGGCGCGGCGGGCGGAATGGCTGTCATCGGCCAGACGGCTGGTGCCCGAAACGCTCTCCGCGCTGAAGGCCAGCCCCGGCTTCAAGCGCACGGCGGCGGGGCTGGGCCTGCGCACGCTGTACCAGAAGGTGGGTGGCAAGCGCCGCGTGGCTGCCCCCGCCGTAGCGCGGCCGGCTTCGGGACCGGCGGCAGACAACCGCCCGATCCAGCTGATTCCACCGGTCATGCTCGGCTATTTCGCCAACCGTTCGCAGTTCAGCATTGCCAAGGCGCAGGCCGAACTGGGCTATGCCCCGGCCTATGACCTGGAAAAGGGCATGGCGCTGACCGAACAGTGGGCGCGCTGGGCAAACCTGCTGCCCGAAAAGTAGCGCCGCAGGACAGTGACGGGGATCGGGCGGGAACCGGTCCCGCCCTGCCCATCGATCAGCGCGGCAGCTGGCTGGCGCCCATCAGCGCCTCGTCCACCGCGCGGGCGGCCTGGCGGCCTTCGCGGATGGCCCAGACGACGAGGCTCTGGCCACGGCGCATGTCGCCGCAGGCCCAGATCTGCGGGTCGCTGGTACGGTAGTCGATGACATTGGCCGCGACATTGCCGCGCGCGTCGAGGTCTACTCCGGCCTGGTCGACCATGCCGGCCTTGACCGGGCCGACGAAGCCCATGGCGAGGAGGATGAGGTCGGCCTTGAGCACGAACTCGCTGCCTTCGATGTCCTGCATGCGGCCATTGACCCATTCCACCCGAACGCATTCAAGGTCGGTGACCTTGCCATCTTCGCCGAGCACCCGGCGGGCGTTGATCGCCCAGTCGCGCTCGACGCCTTCCTCATGGCTGGTCGAAGTGCGCAGCTTGAGCGGCCAGTTCGGCCACGACAACGCCTTATCCTCC